>CALLYN010000979.1 GCA_937858455.1 uncultured Kouleothrix sp. | reverse complement strand
CTGACCGAGCCGGAAGCCGGCACCGGCCGCCCGCGCACCGTGCAGTACTTCGAGCGCGCGCGCTTCGAGTACTTCCCCGAGTTCGCCGGCTCGCCCTACGAGGTGCAGCTTGGCCTGCTGGGCGTGGCGCTGCTCAGCCGCTTCGGCGTCGACTGGCAGGCCCAGCCCAAGGTCGGCGGTGCCGCGCCCGGCTGCCGCTTCTTCGCCGAGAGCGGCCACTCGCTGTGCCCGCCGTTCCGCGCGCGCTGGGAGCAGCTTGGCGGCCTGCCGCTGCTGGGGCTGCCGATCACCGAGCCGTTTGCGGCCACGCGCCCCGACACCGGCCAGCAGTATACCGTGCAGTACTTCGAGCGCGCGCGCTTCGAGTACCACCCCGAGAATGCCGGCACGCCCTACGAGGTGCTGCTGGGCCTGCTCGGCCGTGAGCTGATCACGCGCTTTGATGCGCCGTAGGGCGGGTGAACAAAACGTCATTCAATCGATATGCGCGCATTAGTTTACCTTCATCTTTCCTTTAGCTGCGCGTGCGCGGGCTCTTGCGCTCTGCGAGCGCCTAGAGCTTGCAAAGGCCGCCGCCGCCGATGGCTGGGCCAAAGCTGCGCTCGTTGGCGCTGCGGCCCGCGTTCATCGGGCTGAGATATATTCTCGCGGCGCGGCGCTGCGCGCTGGTGCGCCTTGGTCATGGCGCCGGCCGGAAGTGGCCGCCGCGTCACATAATGTTCATCTCCACTTTTTACAATAAACCTCACCTTCGTTGGTTCAAAGAAAAAGTGGAGTATTGATCCATGCGTATCATTCGGTTGTGCAGCATTGTGCTGCTGTTCGTGCTGTCGGTTGGGCTTGTCGCAGGTGCGCCGCGCGGCGCTGCTCATCTCGTCGACGCTACCTGTGCGCCCGAGGGCTGCAAAACGTTCGTTCCTACCGCCGGCTTTGATCTGATCCCGCGCATGAGCTACCCTGGCAACGGCGAGGCGATCACCTCGCTCGCGCCAACCCTGCTGTGGAACCCGACGACGCTGGGCAGCTACCTGGTGCAGGTGTCGAGCAATGGCCTGTTTGACCCGATCTCGACGATCGTCGTCAGCGCGACCAAAGACATCTCGAAGCCCGTCACCGACCAGGTTGGCACGCTGGTGACGTCGAATCTGAAGGCGAGCACGGTGTACTACTGGCGCGTCGGCGTCGAGACGCCCAGCGGCTACGTGTTTGCCCAGCAGCAGTTCTTCTCGACGCCAGCGGCCGACGCGGGCGTGCTGCCGCCGGTGGTGACGGTGACCGACCCGCGCAACAACTCGTCGATGCGCCGCGACAGCGTGCTGCTGAAGTGGAAGGCCGTGCCGGGCGCGCTGCTCTACCGCCTGCGCATGGTCGATGGCAGCGGCAGAACGTTTAGCTCGGGTACTGCATACGTCGACGGCAAGGAGTCGACTTTCTGGGTCTACAATCTGCAGCCCGGCCAGAAGTACACCTGGAAGATCAAGGCCTACAACCAGTTCGGCTGGGGCTCGTACACCGACGATCAGGTGTTCAACATCCAGTAGCGCGGGCCTACCTTTAGCTCTTTTGTCCCGGACAGGCCGGGGGTGGCGCAGCCGCCCCCGGCTTGCTTTTCTGCTGCGGCGTAAACTCTGTGGAACAAACAATGCCGGCATCCGCTGCAAGGCCGGTGGCGCATGCCTCGTGGCGCGCAATCACGTGATCAAGCGAACAGCGTATGCTGCCGGCGGGCCGCGCTGCGGCAGCAGGTGAGTATGCTACAATAAGGCCCATCCGATTTTGTAGATAGGGCCGCGTGACCATGAACTTCGCAACCATCGATGAGCTGCAGCAGGCGCTCGCCGACAACCAGTACGTCGCCGATCGGCCGCTTGCCACGGCGATCTTTCTCGCGCTGAAGCTGCAGAAGCCGCTGCTGC
>CALLYN010000978.1 GCA_937858455.1 uncultured Kouleothrix sp. | reverse complement strand
AGTGGATACTTGGAGGGACGAAGTCCCTCCAAACCACCCTTTTCAAACAACTTCTCAGATTTTCGCGCTTTGCGCGAAAATCTGAGCACAAAGGAAACGTTGTTGACACAGTACTTATGCTGTCGGCGTATTGAACCCCTGCGCCTTTCTTTGGTACGGGCGCGATAAAGCGCCCCGCCTTTGCACGCGAAATTCACAATACCATGACATCACGTAAGATTATCGACGACTACGGCCGGGCCATGCCCGCCGACGGCAAGCCGGCCTACTTCCGGCTGCACCGCTTTCGCTTCCAGAAGCTGCTGGCCGCGCTGCCGCCGCCGCCCGCGCGCGTGCTCGAGGTTGGCACCACCCCCGGCCAGTTCACCGAGATCCTGCGCCGCGCCGGCTACGAGGTCGCGGGCGTCGACCTGTTCCCCGACCAGCGCGCCGAGCTATGGCGGCGCCTGGGCGTCGAGGTGCGCTTCTGCAACCTCGACGAGCAGCCGCTGCCCTATGGCGACGCCGAGTTCGACGCGGTGGTGTTCTCCGAGGTGATCGAGCACCTGGTGGCGTCGCCGCTGCCGGCGCTGCGCGAGATGGCGCGCGTGCTGCGGCCCGGCGGGCGCCTGGTGATCACCACGCCAAACCAGCACTACATCAAGAGCCGCCTGAAGACGCTGTTCGACGTGCTGCTCGGCCGGCCGTTCGAGCCATTCGCCGAGTTCGAGCGCGCCATGCGCCTGGCTGGCCCGCAGCGCTACTACACCCACAGCCGGCTGTATACGCTCCAAGAGCTGGCCTGGCTGGTCGAGCAGGGCGGCATGCAGGTGGCCCAGGCGCGCTACGCCAACGCATGGGAGCAGGTGGGCGTCGAGGCCGCGCGGGCGCTGCGCCACCCGCTGCGCGTGGGCGTGAAGGCCGGGCTGTGGCTACTTACCACCGCCTTCCCGCGCTGGCGCTCGATGCTGCTGGTGGTTGGCACAAAAGGCGTGTAGCATGAACAACCACGCCGCCCAGGCGCCTAAGCAGCGCGGCTCCACGGCGCGGCGCACTGGCTTCGCCGCGCGCGGCTGGCTCGTGCGCGACCGCGGCGCGCTGGCGATTGTGGTGCTGTTCGTGGCGCTGCTGCCGATCAGCCTGCCGCGGATCTACGCTACCGACGAGGTGCAGTACTACGCCTACCTGCGCTCGGTCTACTTCGACGGCGACCTGGACTTCCGCGACGAGTACGAGCACTTCGCCGCGATCGGCGAGCAGCAGAGCCCGCCCGACCCTGCGGTGCGCAACGCGCTGCTGCGCCCCGACGCCCAGAACCCCAACCCGCGCACCGGCCTGCTGCGCAATGTCGCGCCGATCGGCTCGGCGCTGCTGTGGTCGCCAGGCTTTGTGGCCGCCGACGCGGCGGTGCTGGCGGCGCGCGCGCTTGGCGCAAACGTGGCGCGCGACGGCTACTCGCGCCCGTATATCTGGGCGGTGTGCTGTATGTCCGCGCTGTACGCGCTCGGCGGCCTGCTGCTGACCTACCGCCTGGCGCGGCGCTACGCAGGCGCGTTTGCCGCCGCGCTGGCGACGATCGGCGTGTGGCTGGCTAGCCCGCTGGTGATGTACACCTATATTCTTATGCCCTGGTCGCACACCGCCGGCTTTTTTCTGTTCGCGCTGTTCCTCTCGATCTGGCTGGGCATCCGCGATGCCCGCCCGGCCGCGCTGCGCCAGTGGGCGCTGCTGGGCCTGGTGGGCGGCCTGATGACGATCACGCGCGAGCAGCTTGGGCTGCTGCTGCTGCTGCCGGCCGCCGAGGCGCTGTACGATTACGCTGCGGCGCTGCGGGCGCGCGATTGGC
>CALLYN010000977.1 GCA_937858455.1 uncultured Kouleothrix sp. | reverse complement strand
CGAGGCGCAGCCGGCCGCCCTGGCGCACCCGCTGGCGGCCGGCGCGTCGCCGCTGCACGTGCTGCTGGCCGACGACGACGCGACCAACCGGATCGTGCACCAGCGCATGCTGCAAAACCTTGGGCACCACGCCGTCGCGGCCGAAAGCGGCGCCCAGGTGCTTGCGCTGCTGGCGCGCGAAGCCTACGACATGCTGCTGCTCGACCTGCAGATGGAAGACATGAGCGGCCTGGAGCTGGCGCACACCATCCGCACGCGCCAGATCGCCGGCCAGCAGCCCTACCTGGTGGCGCTCAGCGGCCTCAGCGGGCCCGATCTGCCCGCCAGGCTGCGCGACGCGGGCTTCGACGACTACCTGGCCAAGCCGATCGACCGGCGCCAGCTGGAGCTGGCGATCGAGCAGTGCCGCGCCGGGCGAGCGCCGGCGATGCTGGCGTACGAGCTGGGGCAGCCCACGCGGGCGGCGGCCAATGGCGCGCTCGACGCGCTCGAGCGCACCATCGCGCAGCTCGGCGCCGACGACCCGGCCGAGCTCTACGGCCTGGTCGAGCACTACCTGCGCGACACCGCGCTGGCGATCGCGACCATGCGCGGCGCACTCGAGCGCGGCGATGGCCTCGCGCTGCAGCAGATCGCCCACCGGCTGAAGTCGAGCAGCGCGCTGGTGGCCACCAGCCAGATGGTCGCGCGCTGCCAGGCGCTCGAGCAGGCGATCGTGACGAGCGGCGGCGAGGAGTGGCCGCGCCTGCTGGCGCAGATCGAGGCCGAGTTCACGCGCATCCAGCCGCAGCTGCGCGCGCGGCTGGCCGCCGCGCCGTCCGGCCACCGGCACCACGGCGTCGAGCAGGCCTAGCCGGAATACAAATTACATAGCCACAAAGGCACGAAGACGCGCTGATCACAGGCTGGATGCGGGGGTTCGGGGGCGGCTTTGCCGCCCCCGAATTTCTTGCGGTACTATAATCTCCATATTGTGTCCATTTTCCGCGCTCCGCGCGGAAAATGGACACAGAAGATGAGCACGTACCATGCTGCCGCAGGCTCAATCCCCCACCATAAGGCAGCCGAGTCACGCAAGTGCGTAACTCCTAATCGATAAGTGATCAAGCAAACAGCGTAAACGAGCTTTCAAAAAGGCACGCTCTTGCGGCCGCGAAGCGGCGCCGGACTGCATGCGCATGTTGGGTGCATTCGCACGCGTATTTGGCCTGTGGGCGCAGAAAGTGGCTAAAGATGAGGAGTTTCAGGGTTGGTGTTGTGTTCGACGTTGTTCAAGCCAACGGGCAAATGAGGCAGGACTTTCGGTGGATTTTTTCCCCAAGAGCAATCCTTCGACGCCAATATCCTCATCGAGATCCGGCCAATGTATGCTAAATCCCGCGCCGGCAATCTGCACATTGGCGCGTTCAGCAGCGGTTCCATATGCCAAGCGTGGAAACCAGCCAATTGGGACGGCAATCGTGCGGCCATCCTCAAGATCGACGCTTAATGTATCATCGGTAACACTGACATGGATCGCTCTAGGTGGTGCTGTCAGAACCGGTGCATAATCTGTTCCACTCATCGCGCAGTTGCTCCAAATGTTCACGGGCGATTCGTTCGATCTCGCGTAATTCTCGTCGACTATAGCCGTGATTATCAGCCACACGTATGTCCGGATCTAGCCACAGCTTGACACTCAAGTATCAGTATAGCACACGCGATCATACCAGGTGTCAAACCCAGGGCTCGTGCAAAGTCCGTCGACCCCTCCCCCTACCCCCTCCCCTGACACTAATCTTTACCCACATGTTCGTTGTTGAGCGAACGACGGAACAGGCAGTAC
>CALLYN010000976.1 GCA_937858455.1 uncultured Kouleothrix sp. | reverse complement strand
CTCAGGTCGCGCGCGGCGTCGGCGAGGTCGAGGCCGCGCAGCAGGTGCGCCCAGCGGAAGCGCGCGCTGTACTCGCGCACCTGCGCGTCGTCGTCGGCCGAGAGCTCGAGCCGCTGAGCGGCCTGCACGTCAAGGTCGCGACCCTGGCGTGCCAGCTGGCGGCGGACAAACGCGCCAAAATCGCGGTGGTACAGCGCGTAGGTGCACGCGTCGCCGTCGCCCTGCGCCGTCACAACCGCCTTCAGGTGCTGGTTCAGCGCCGCCTGGATCTGCGCGGGCGCGCGCGCGGTGAGGCAGGCCAGCAGCGCCAGGTTCAGCGGCGCAAACGCGATCGCCAGCGCCGCCAGCACATCGGCATCGGCGTCGTTCGGCGCGGCGGCCATATCGCGGCGCACCTGCTCGAGCGTAGCGGCGTACGTGCCATCGAGCACCCCGGCCAGCGTACCGCTGTCGAAACGCAGCAGCGCGCTCGGGTCGGTCGCCGGCTGCTGTGCGTCGGGCTCCAGCGCGGCGCGCAGCGCATGCGCGTAGCGCCGCACAAACAGGAAGTTGCCCTGGCTGGCCGCCACCGCCTCGCCCACAAAGGCTTCGCGGCTGCTGCCGCCATAGCGCGCCGTGTCCAAGCCGGCGGTGGCGAGCAGCAGCGTGAAGCGATCGGCCACCGGCGCGGGCAGCTGCGCCAGGAAGCGCTCGCGGAAGAACGTTTCGATGTCGCGCAGGTTCAGCTCGCGAAACGTCGCCGCCGCGCCGGGCAGCGGCACCGGGTCCTGCAGGTCGATCACCCGCACGCCGGCCTGGGTGCGCAGCGACTGCACTGCCGGGCCGGGCCGGGCCAGGCAGATGATATTGACCCACGGCGGCAGATCCTGGGCGTCGGCCAGCACGCCGACAATATTGCCGTCCTGGCCGCCATCCCACTCCCACGCGCGGTCGAGCCCGTCGATCACAATCACCAGCTGCGGGCTGCGCTCGGCGCGGTGCTGCTCGTTGTAGGCGCGCAGCGGCTCGCGCACGGCCTGGCGGAAGGCCTCGCGTGGGTGCATCCCGCCGATATTGAGCGTCAGCACCTTGACGCTGGTGGGGCCGGCGGCCTGGTTGATGTTCGCACTGGCCTGGATGTGCACCTGCTGCTTGCGCACCGTGTCGGGCAGGCTGTAGCCTTCGCCCAGCACGTCGTAGAGCTGCTGCGCCAGCGCGTCGCAGAACTGGTAGGGGTTGTCGTCGCCGGCGAGGCCGCAGAAGTGCGCCAGGTACGGCACATCAGCGCCCAGGTTCTCGCGCACCAGCTGCGCCGCCAGCGCGGTTTTGCCCACGCCCGGCACGCCCACCAGCACAAGCATGCGGTTCTGCACCGCAAGAAACTTGGCGATCTCGCTGCGCACGTACTCGCGGCCAACGAAATCGTTCTCGTCGGGTCGCAGCAGCTGCTCGTCGACATTCTGCAGCAGTGTTGTCAGCGTGGTCGATATCGGCGTGGCCATGCGGCAGTACTCCTCAGTGCCCCCTCGCCCTTACAAACGCTGCGCCGGGCGCTTTTACGGCATGTGCTTCAAGTCTATCCATCGGCGGCGCGCGCGCCCGATCAAATCAGCAGCGAAGCGGGTGCGAAACCGCACGATTTGCCGGTATCCACGCCAGATGGTATCATCGGCGCCGAGTGCAACACAGCCAAAGGTGGCCGCCATGACCAAGCTGCTGATCATCCTGAACCCCTGGGCCGGCCGCGGTACCGCCGGGCGGCGGCGCCCCGAGATCGAGGCGGCCCTGCGCGAGAGCGGCGCCGACTACTCCGTGCTCACCACTCACGCCCGCGGTGGCGCAACCGAGCTGGCGTGGCAGGGCGTCGAGCACGGCTACGACCGGATCGTCGCGATCGGCGGCGACGGCACAATCAACGAGGTGGTGAACGGGATCAAAGGCGCCGAGGCCAACCTGGGGCGGCGCGCGCGGCTTGGCATCATCCCGCTTGGCACGGGCAGCGATTTCATCAAGGTGCTGGATGGCTTCGAGGCCAACGATATCGCCGGCGGCGTGCGCCGGGCCGTCGGCGACCGCGCGCGGCCGATCGACCTGGGCCGCGCCCAGGTGGGCGACGACCAGCCACGCTACTTTATAAACGCTCTGGGAATGGGCTTTGATGCGCAGGCCGCCGCCGAGGCGCTCAAGCTCACCAAGCTGAAGGGCCTGGCGGTGTACCTGGTAGCGATCATCCGCGCGCTGGCGAACTACAAGGCCCACCCGATGACCGTCGAGTACGACGGCAGCCGCGTGCATCGCCGCCTGCTGTTCGCCAGCGTGGCCAACGGCCGCTGCCAGGGCGGCGGCTTCTGGCTCACGCCCGAGGCGCTGATCGACGACGGCCTGCTCGACCTATGCCTGGTGGACAATTTGCGGATCGACCAGATCGTGCGGCGCCTGCCCAGGGTGATGGAGGGAACCCACACGCAGCTGCGCGAAGTGACCATGGGCCGGGCGCGCAGCATCACCACACTATGCCCGGCCGGCATGCCCGTGGCCACCGACGGCGAGGTGATCGCCACCGACGCGCGCCAGGTGACGGTCGAAACCCTGCCGGCGGCGATCGAGGTGCTGGGGTAGGCCCGAAGCTCGTACGGCGTGCGTCTGCGCGCCGCAAAGATTACGGGTAGCAGTAGTATAGAATCGGCCCTGCGACCGATGCGCGCGTAACTCTTTCAGCCAAGGCCGCATTATAGAGAGTAGACGCGAATGTGAGAGCGCAAAGGGAGCAGGGCAATGGCACAAATCATCTGTTTCGCCGATAACGCCGCAGTCGCCAGCGCGGTGCAGCAGGGGCTCGGCGAGGGCAACCACGCGGTTCACCTACTCTCGGCTTCGCAGCTCACCAGCGAGCTACGCCAGACGGTGCAGCGCATCGCGCCCGACGTGATCCTGCTCGAGCTCTCGCACGCCACCGACAACCCGCACCTGTACTTTTTCCTCCGCGCCGACCGCATCACCCGCAACACGCCGATCATCCTTGTGTCGGCGGCCGGCAAGCGCCTGGCGCAGCAGGCCGAGATCCTCGGCGCCGACGGCTACATCGAGCGCCCGCTGATCAGCGAGCAGCTGCGCAGGGCGGTGACGCCGCACCTGGCTCGCCAGCACGTCGCCGCCGCCTGACACACCGGCGGCCTGGCGCCGGCTCCACGCTACTCTTCCACCACAAAATTGCTCCCGACGATATCCTTGGCGCGCTTCTTTGGCTCGACCGAGCGCTGGGCCACCTCGGCCACGTGCTGAATCGGGTGGCGCGCAGTGCTGACAATCGCGATCGAAAGGCTCATGAACGGGTAGCGCGTCGGCCGGCCCTGCCGGTCGGCGGCGTCGATATAGCCGACCTTGCGCGTGGTCGGGTCGTAGAACAGCGGGCTGAGCAGATCGAAGTTGCGGATCGCGTAGGCGGCGATCGGCTCGGCGCGATCGGGCGTGGTGATCACCACAAAATCATCGCCGCCAATATGGCCCACAAAGTCGTCGTAGTTGCCCTGCTGGGCCACGGCCTCGAGCAGCACATTGGCCGTCTGGTGGATCACGGCGTCGCCCTTCAGGAAGCTGTAGGTATCGTTGTAGGCCTTGAAATTATCGATATCGGCGTAGCACACCGCGAACGGCACGCCCTGCTCGATCCGGCGGCGCAGCGCGCGCTCGATCGCGATATTGCCAGGCAGGCGCGTCGAGGGGTTGGCGCCGGCCTCGCGCTCGTAGCGGCGCAGCGCGGCGCGCACGCGTGCCTGCAGCTCGGCCGGGCTGAACGGCTTGGTCACATAATCGTCGGCGCCGAGCTGCAGGCCGCGCACTTTCTCGGGGGCGCTATCGCGCGCCGAGAGCAGAATAATCGGCGTGGTGGCGGTGGCATTGCGGGCGCGCAGCGCCCCTAGCACCGAGAAGCCGTCGATGTCAGGCAGCAGCAAGTCGAGAATGATCAGGTCGAACGATTGCTTCTGCGCGGCCATAAGCGCCGCCGCGCCATTCATCGCCTGCACCACCCGGTAGCCGTCCTGCTGCATGCGCAGCATCAGGATGCGCTGGATGTCGGCGTCGTCGTCGACGATGAGCAGCGTGGGGGTTTGGGTGTCGGCGGCGCGGGCGGCGGCAATCACGCTATTGATCCGCGACAGAAGCGCCGCGTGCGGCATGTTCAGCACCAGCAGATCGGCATGCCCATCGGTCAGCGGCTGCTGCGGCACCGCCAACAGCAGCGGGATGGTTTTGGTATCGGGGTCTTCGCGCAGCACCTTGGTGATCTGCGCGGCGCCGATCAGCGGCAGTTCGCTGTCGATCACCACCAGGTCGGGGCGCTGCGCACGCGCCAGGTCGATGCCGTCGATGCCATTGATCGCCTCAAGCACGCCGTAGCCGGCCTGGCGCAGCATTGGTGCGATCGGCGCTGCCAGGCTGGGCCAATCACCAATCAGCAGCACCACACCGTTCCCCGACGGGCTGGCATATGTTAGCTGTGCGTTTGTCGATTGTTCCATACGCGAGCCATCTAACTGTGGTTCTGGCACGTCGGGCACCGGGGTGCCCAGCGCGCGGCCGGGTGCCGGTTCGATACCCAGCAGTGTCAGCGGGACGGATATCTGAACAACCTGACCCTGCACCATATGATGCTTGAGCAATACTTCGACATAGCCGCTGATGCGCAGGTAGTTGCGCTCGATCGTATCAAGTAGATCACGCGCGGTTGGGTCGAGCGCGGCGCGCTGCGGGTGGCGCAGCAGGTCGATCGCCCCACGCAGTGCAGTGAGCGGCGATACAAGCGTATGAATAAAGCGATCTTGGTTATCCGACGACGGCTCGCTCATACTAGCACATCTGCGCAGCGTGTGGCGGCTAGCCGCCTGGCGATTGGCACGCTATGCCAGCGACGGCTCGGGCAGCAGCCGCTCGAGCTCGGCCACCAGCTCGTCCGACGCGATCGGCTTGCGCAGATAGCGCACCGCCCCGGCTGCCAGCGCGCGCGCTTCGTCGTCGCCCTGCTCGTCGCCAGCTGTCAGCACCACCACGCGCACCTGCGGCAGCTGCCGCAGCCGCCGCAGGATCTCGTAGCCATCCACATCGGGCATTCGCACGTCGAGCAGTACCAGGTCGGGCCGCTCGCGCTCGATCAGTTCCAGCCCGCTACGGCCATCGCCGGCCTCTAGCACGTCGAAGCCGCCACGGCGCAGCAGCCGCACCAGCGTCGGCCGCACATGGTAGTCGTCGTCCATCACCAGCACGCGCCGCCCCGGCGAGCCGATCAGCCGGCGCACCTGGCCAAGCAGCTCGGCGGTGGTGAAAGGCTTCGCCAGGTACGCCACGCCCAGCGCGGCGCCGCGCTCGTGCTCGCCACTGGCCGAGATCAGCAGCACCGGCAGATCGCGCGTAAGCGTGTCGCTGCGCAGTACCTGCAGCACATCAAAGCCGTCAAGGTCGGGCATCATGATGTCGAGCGCAATCAGCTTGGGCTGAAGAAAGCGCGCCAGCTGCAGCGCCGCAGCGCCACCATCGGCTTCGGCCACCTGGTAGCCGGCGCTTTCGAGCATCCCGCGCAGGATCTGGCGCGTCGCCGCGCTGTCGTCCACCACCAGCACAACCGGCAGGTTTGGGTCGACGCGCGACGCGACGATTGGCTCGCTCTGGTCGGCCAGCGGCAGGGTGAAGGTGAATGTCGCGCCCTGGCCAAGCGCACTATCGAGCCAGATCCGGCCACCGTGCTCTTCCACCAGCGCCTTGCAGATCGCCAGGCCCAGGCCGGTGCCGCCGACATTGCGCGTCAGCGAGCTGTCGATCTGGTGAAATTTCTCAAAGATCCGCACGTGGTCCTCGGGCGCAATCCCGCGCCCGTGGTCGCGCACCGCGAAATAGATCGCGCCGCTGCCCTTTCTGGCCGAAAGCTCGACCTGCTGGCCCGGCTCGGAAAACTTAATCGCATTCGAGAGCAGGTTCGTCAGGATCTGCAGCGCCCGGTCGCGATCGGTGCTCACCGGCGGCAGATCGCCGGGCGCCAGCACGACAATGCCGATGCCACGGCTCGCGGCGATCGATTCGACCTCTTGCGCGGCGGCGCGGCACAGGTCGGCCGGGTCGAGCGAGACGCGCCGCAGCTGGATCGAGCCCTGCTCGATCTTGGAGATATCGAGAATATCGTTGATCAGCCGGATCAGGCGCTCGCTATTTTTCAGCGAGATCTCGAGCAGCTCGCGGGTGCGATCGGCCAGCGCGGGCTGCTGCGGCCGGCCCAGCACCAGCTGAAGCGAGCCGCGGATCGACGTCAGCGGCGTACGCAGCTCGTGCGACACGATCGAGACAAAATCAGTCTTCATGCGCTCGACCTCGCGCTCGCGCGTGATGTCGCGGAACACCAGCATGCGCCCCAGCAGCCGGTCGTCGCTGCCCAGCACCGGCGCGCTGAAGCACTGCAGCAGCCGTGGCTCGGCGCGAATCACGTTCAGCTCGATCACCGCGCGCTCCTCGGCCGAGGCCAGCAGCGGCGTGATCCAGGCTTCAAAGGCGCGGCTATCTTCAAAGATCAGCCGGAACATGGCGCGCAGCTGCTCGGGGCTGCGCCCGATCACGTCGCGCTCGGCCAGGCCAAAGAAATACTTGGCGCGCCGGTTGATCATGGTAGCGGCGCCGCGCGGGTCGAGCATCACAATCGCGTCGTTGCTCGCGTCCACCAGCGCGCGCGTGCGCTCCTGCTCAAGCTGGCTGCCGGCCGGCTGCTGAGCACTGGCGATCCGGCTCGCCAGCATCTCGGCCAGATCGGCCAGCAGCTGCTGCTCGCCGGCCGGCAGCGTGGGCACGGCCAGCACCTGCAGCACGCCCAGCAGGCGCGCGCCGCTGATCAGCGGCAGGGCCATATGCGCCATCTGCGCCAAATCGCTCATGCCTGTAGAGCCGCCACGTGGCACGATTGGGGTGATCTTCTTATTCAGCATGCCGAGCATGACTTCGGCAATCACCGGCTGGATACGATGCAACAGATTATGGGAGTGACG
>CALLYN010000975.1 GCA_937858455.1 uncultured Kouleothrix sp. | reverse complement strand
CCAGTGGCGCGGCGGCGCGGCGGCGGTATGGCTGGGGCGGCTGCTGAGCGCGCAGCTCCTCGGCGTAGCGCAGCAGGCGCTGGTGGCGGCGCGCCTGGTCGCGGTTCAGGTTGAACATAAGCACGCTCCCCAACAAGGCTGCCATCAGCGCCATTCCCAGCGGCTTGCGCAGCCAGCCGATCGGCTTGCCAGCGCTAGGAAGATACAGCCACAGACGGCCGATCAGCTCGGCTTGCGCCGGCGCGTAGGAGTCAGTCCAGTGGTTATGATCGCCTTTGAAAATATAGCGATCGCCATCGCGCCTGATGATCCGGTGGATAACCGGGCCAATCTGCGGATGGCGGTAGGTGACAATATCGCCGGCCTGGTAGCTCGCGGCCGCGCGGACGATGACGAGGTCGCCACGGTGGAGGGTTGGCTCCATGCTGTTGCCGTTGACGATCACGAATGTCGCGCGGCCGCCAAGACTGGGCGGCGCCAGCGCGGCCCAGGCCACGGCGAGCAGTGCGAGCATGCTGGCCGCGAGAAGGGTTGAGCGCTGGCGCCGCCGGGCACGCATTGCCTACTGAGCCGCCACAACTTGCAGCTGGTTGACGGCGCTGGCCGTCACGCTGGGGCTGGTGGTGGCGCACGACCAAGTGGTGCCGGTGGTTGGTGCGGTGCAGCTGTACCAGGTGCTGCCCGACGATATCAGCTTGACCCTGACAGTGGTGGGCGGGTCGGCGCCGGCGCTAGGCGCGACATCGAACTCGACCTTGTCGAGGTTGGTCGGGGTGGTGGCGTTCAGGGTGTAGGTGACGTTTGTCACCGCGTAGCCGCTGATGGTTGCCTGGCCGTCGCCAGCGCCGTTCTCGGGCACGGTGTTCGACGCAGCGAAGCCGTATGCAGTGGCTGATAGCAGCACGAGCAGTCCAAGTGCAATCGCGATGCGGAGGATTGGGATGCGAGAGTGAAACATTGGGCTACCTCCATCTGGGTTCTTGTTGAGCATCCGGTCGTTCCGGTTGCTTGATATTACTTTACACCTACTTACCCTGGTAGTGCAATTACATATAAGTCCTACCTAACGGTAGTCCATGGGGGATTGCCGGCCTATGCCTAAAGTACCAGGCAGCGATCTTATGGCATAGCAATGCCATGGACGCGGCTTTGAAGAATCCGCACGCCCGGTGGGTTCTACTACATTCGGCTGAACACTTGCTGTATGGTGGGGCTTTGGGGGCGGCGAAGCTGCCGAATTTCTTTTTGTGATGCCCTGCCAGGTGAAGTCGGGCAGGGCATCACAAAAGAAAGTGAGCAAACGGAGTTGGTATAATGCTGGTGGCTGCGCGCCTATGCTCGGCCGGCTCTGGCGAGCATCGGCCATGGACTAGCGGCGTCTGCCGGCGGTCTAGCGGGTTTCGACGTCGTGCGCGCCGCTTTCCTGTTTGCCAGCCGAGGTGATGCGCACAAACTCGGCGTGTTCCCACAGCTCGGGGATGCTGGCGGCGCCCGCGTAGCTCAGCCCCGAGCGCAGGCCGCCGACAAGCTGGTATACCACGTCTTTCACGGGGCCGCGCGCTGGAACCATCGCCTCGACGCCCTCGGGCACGACGCGCTCCCAATCTTCGGGGTCGACCTCGCGATGGGCTTCGACCGATTGGCGATCGATGTTGGCTGTGAGCGAGGCCATGCCGCGCACCACTTTGTAGCGCCGGCCGCCGCGCACCACGCTGGCGCCGGGGCTTTCGTCGGTGCCGGCCAGCAGGCTGCCGAGCATCACCGTGCTGGCGCCTACCGCCAGCGCCTTGGTGATATCGCCGGAGGTGCGGATGCCGCCGTCGGCGATGATTGGCACGCCCAGCGCGCGCCCGGCCTCGGCGCACTCGGCCACCGCCGTAAGCTGGGGCACGCCAAAGCCAGTGACGATCCGGGTAATGCAGATCGACCCGGCGCCAACGCCCACCTTCACTGCATCGGCGCCGGCCGCCACCATATCGCGCACGCCCTCGGGGCTAGCGACATTGCCGCCAATTATGTCGATCTTGGGGAAGCGCTGCTTAAGCGCGCGCACCATCTCGAGCGCGCCGTCGGAGTGGCCGTGGGCGATGTCGACCACCAATGCGTCGACGCCGGCATTCACGCAGGCCGACGCGCGGTCGATGTCGGAGGGGCGAATGCCCACGGCTGCGGCCACCCGCAGCCGGCCGCGCGCGTCTTTGGTGGCGTTGGGCCACTGCTCGATCTTGATAATATCCTGCGCGGTGATCAGGCCATGCAGCGCGCCATCGCTGCTGAACACCGGCAACTTCTCGAGCCGGTGGCTGTGCAGCTTGGCGCGCGCGGCATCGATCGAGCCGCCCGGCTCGGTGGTGACGAGCTTCTCGCGCGGCGTCATGACCTCGCGCACCGGCCGCTGCGCATCGGTCTCGAACAGCAGGTCGCGCGTTGTCACCAAGCCCACGACTTCGTCGTCGCTGCCGCACACCAGCAGGCCGCCGATATCGTGCTCGGCCAGCTGCACGCGCGCCTGCTGCACGGTGGCGTCGGCTGCGATGCTGTGGGGCTGCTCGACCATGAAGCCCTCGGCGCGCTTCACACGCTCGACCTCGGCAGCCTGGCGTTCGATCGTCATGAAGCGGTGCAGCACGCCGATGCCGCCCATGCGCGCGATTGCCAGCGCCAGCGCCGACTCGGTGACAGTGTCCATGTTGGCCGAGACGATCGGAATAGCGAGCGAGATCGCGCGGCTCAGCTGAGTGCGTGTGTTTACAGCGTGCCGCGAGCGGATCGAGGAGCGCTTGGGAACCAGCAGAACGTCGTCGAAGGTGAGGGCGGTTTCGGGCCGTAGTTTCATAGCTGCCATGGTTCGATTTCCTTACCTGCGTTATTTTTCGAGCGCCAGCGCGCAACTGCGTATTATAGCGGTACTTTTTCGTAGCTGTGCTCGATTTTGAAGCCTCACCCCAAAATCGGGCGAAGACTGCGGCAGGCGCGATGAAACCCAAGCCGGTAGCCCTGCCGTGGCCTATGCCACGGGTGGCTGGCGTGCGGCCACGCGGCGGAAAAGGCCCCAGGCGGCCAGTGCGTGCAGGGCGATCAGCGCCAGTGTGAACACTGCAGCGCCGATCAGGCGTGGCGGCTGTGTGCCTTGTGCCAGGCCTATCAGCAGCGACGCGACATCCTGGGCGTCAATAGTGATACGCATAAGCAATAGAACCGCAGCTAGATATGCTTCGCGGCGTATCAAAAACAGCACGGCGAACACGCTCCAGGCGAGATCGCGCGCCGAAACCTGGCTAGCGAAGAGCTGTGTGGAGGCCGCCACATCTGCCTGGAGGTAGCTGGCGAGGGCGAAACGCAGTGTGGCGGCGTTGATCATAAACAGCAGTGCGACAATCCCAACCCAGATCCAGGGCAGATACGTCCGTATCCTCGACATTGCTTGCTCCTTGTTTGCGCGGCATCTATACAGCTAGGGCTTACGCAAAAGATCTTTGGATGTAATTTCCGATCTGGAGTATAATCCCGCGACACTCACACGATGACTCTTCGCGTCCGGCCTTCCTGCTCGAACGTCTCCAAAGGCAGGTTTGCCTATGGATGTCTTAACCGATATCTTGACAACGCTGCATCTCCGCAGCAACCTTGCCTGCCGCTCGGAGCTCGCTGCGCCGTGGAGTGTTGGGATTGCACCGTCCCGCGTGGCGGTGTTTCATATGATCGACCGCGGCGCGTGCTGGCTGCGTCTCGATGGCGAGCACGCGCCAATAGCGCTGGCTCCGCGTGATCTGGTGGTCGTGCCACATGGCTGCGGGCATCAGCTCAGCGATATGCCCGTGGCTCCCGTCCGCTCGTGGCTGGATGTTTCCGATCCGGCGGCGCAGACGGCCGGGGCACGCCAGAACGGCGGCGACCCAGCCGCCGTGATTCTCTGTGGGACGTTTGCGATCGAGTTCGGCGCGGCGCATCCGCTGATGACCGTATTGCCGCGCCTCATTCATATTCGCGGCGCGCGCGAGCTGGCCACCACCCAGTTGCATGCCACCCTGACGCTGTTGGCCAGCGAGGCGGCGCTGCCGCGGCCCGGCGGCGAAATCGTCGTCCAGCGGCTGGTCGATGTTCTCTTTATTCAAGTGGTAAGGGCTTGGCTTGAGCAGGAGCCGCCTCAGCACCGTGGCTGGCTTGGCGCCTTGCACGATGCATCGATTGGCGCCGCGCTGAGCGCGCTGCATGCCGAACCCCGCCGCCCCTGGACAAACGCGGCGTTGGCGTCGGTCGCCGGGATGTCGCGCTCGGCATTCTGTGCACGCTTCACGACCCTCGTGGGCGAGCCACCGCTCCGCTACCTGACACGGTGGAGGATCGCGCTGGCCGCCAATATGCTGCGGAGTCGCGATCTGACAGTTGCGGCGCTGGCCGAGGCGTGCGGCTACGCGTCCGAGGGCGCCTTCAGCCGCGCGTTTAAACACCAGATGGGCATCGCGCCAGCCGCGTATCGGCGGCAGTTCCGGTCGATGAATTGAACGTTCTGCTTACCCTTTGAGGAGCCAACCAATGACTGACCGCCCGGCCCGGCGCGTCGCCGGCTTCGGCACGACGATCTTCACCGAGATGAGCGCGCTGGCGCTGCAGCACAGCGCGGTGAACCTTGGCCAGGGCTTTCCCGATTTCGCCGGCCCCGCGTTCGTGAAGCAGGCTGCCGCCGACGCGATCGCCGCCGATCTGAACCAGTACGCGCCCATGGCCGGCACGCCACGGCTGCGGCGGGCGGTGGCCGAGCAGTGGCGCCGCGAGCATGGTCGCGAGATCGACTGGCTGAGCGAGGTGAGCGTCACCAGTGGCGCCACCGAGGCGCTGTGCGACGCGGCGCTGGCGTTTCTCGATCCTGGGGACCGGGCGATCGTGTTCGAGCCGGCCTACGATGCCTACGTGCCCGACATCACCATGGCCGGCGCGCAGCCGATTGTGGTGCAGCTCTATCCGCCGACGAAGGGCGAAGAGCTAACGACGAACGAGCAACGCAATCTTTCGGCTTCCGTCATCCGCTCTTCGTCGGCATGGCACTTCGACCCGGCCGAGCTGCGCGCGGCGTTTGAGCAGCGCCCGCGGCTGATTCTGCTGAACACGCCGCACAACCCGACGGGCAAGGTATACACGCGCGCCGAGCTCGAGCTGATCGCCGGGCTGTGCCAGGAGTTCGACGTGCTGGCGATCACCGACGAGGTGTACGACCGGCTTGTGTACGATGGCACTGCGCACGTGCCGCTGGCGACGCTGCCGGGCATGTGGGAGCGCACGCTGACGCTCAACAGCGTCGGCAAGACCTTTAGTGTCACCGGGTGGAAGATTGGCTGGGCGGTAGGCCCGGCCGCGCTGAATACCGCGCTGCGCCAGGCCCACCAGTGGGTCACTTTCGCCACTGCCACGCCGTTTCAAGAGGCCGCCGGCGCGGCGATCGAGCTGTCTGCGGCGAACGGCTACTACGGGCAGATGCGCGCCGAGTACGCCGAGCGGCGCGCGCTGCTGCGGAGCATCCTCGAGGCGGCCGGGCTGCCAACGCTGCCGGCCGAGGGGTCGTATTTCATCAGCGCCGATATTGGCGTGCTTGGCTACACCGACGACCGGGCGTTCTGCCGCTGGCTGACAACCGAGATCGGCGTGGCGGCGATCCCGACTTCGGCATTCTACAGCGACCCGGCCACGGCCACGCCGCTGGCGCGCTTTTGCTTTGCCAAAAAGCTCGAAACGCTGCATGCGGCCGGCGAGCGGCTCGCGCGGCTGCGCACGGCTGGCGCCTGAGCGGCGCTACCCTAGCTGCGCGTGGGCGGCGCGCAGCATCCGCTCGGTCTGCTCCCAGCCAATGCAGCCATCGGTGAGCGACACGCCATAGCGCAGCGCGCCGCGATCGGCGCTAAGCTGCTGCTTGCCTTCGTGCAGGTTGCTCTCGACCATCAGGCCGACGATCGCGCCGGGCCGGTCGATCGCCTGGCCGAGCACATTGCCCCACACACCCTCTTGCAGGCGAAAATCGCCGCCAGTATTGGCGTGGCTGCAGTCGACCATCACGGCCTGGTGCAGGCCGGCCGCGCCAATCTGCCGCAGCGCCTCGGCCACGTGCTCGGAACCATAGTTTGGGCCGCCGCGCCCGCCGCGCAGAATCACAAAGCTGTCGGGGTTGCCGGTGGTCTTTACCACCGCGCTACGGCCGTCGTCGTCGATGCCCAGGAAGCTGTGCGAGCCGGCAGCGGTGATGCAGCCGTTGATCGCCACCTGCACGCTGCCGTCGGTGCCGTTCTTGAAGCCCACAGGCATCGACACCCCGCTTGCGAGCGCCCGGTGCGTCTGGGCCTCGGCCGTGCGGGCGCCGATCGTCGCCAGGCTGATCTGGTCGTCGAGGTACTGTGGGCTGATTGGGTCGAGCATCTCGGTGGCGATTGGCAGCCCTAGCTCGTTGATCGCGATCAGTAGGCGCCGCGCGATCGCCAGGCCGGCGCTCATGTCAAACGAGCCGTCGAGGTGCGGGTCGTTGATCAGGCCGCGCCAGCCGATCGTGGTGCGCGGCTTTTCGAGGTACGCGCGCATGATGATCATCAGCCGGTCGTCTAGCTCGTTGCGGAGCCGGTACAGGCGCCGGGCGTAATCGAGCGCGGCCTCGGGATCGTGGATGGAGCAGGGGCCAATCACCACCATCAGGCGCGCGTCGTCGCCGCGTAGAATGCGCCGGATTTGGGCGCGGGCGGCGGCGACGGTGTGGGCTGCGGCTTGCGAGAGCGGCAGCTGGGCCTTGAGATCGCGGGGCGATTGGAGCGGGGTAAGCTCGCGGATGTGGAGGTTGCCAAGCTGATCCGCGAGCGGCGTGGTGGTGTCCATGTGTTCCTGCACTCTGCTTTCTGACGGCGAATCGACGGTGCAGGCGCAATGGCGAGCCAGGGCTGGCGCATGGCCGGCGAGCATGGCTGCCACGCCGCGCACCGGCCGCCATTATAGCAATTTTTTCGGGGTTTGGGTGTGGCCTGCTGATCACTTGCTGTATGTGCGGGTTTGGGGCAGCGAAGCCGGGCAGGGCATCGCAAAAAGCAAGCGATCAAACGGGGCTGGTACAAGCCCCGTAAAATGACGGGTCGCCATGCCGCTCTCAGCTCGAGCAGCATGGCGACCCGCCAAGGAGGAACCCTGAACGCGTTACACTGATCACATCCCCACGTACCCGTCGGCTCCAAGTGCGTAGCCAGTGATCTGTGCAACCAGAGTATAGCGCACTGCGTTACTTCCGCGCGTAATGGTGTCTCCACGATTAATAATGATCTCGTAACTGCAATTTGTCACAATCTTGCGGGTGCCGGGCGCGCGGCGGCTCACGAGCGGGCCAGGCGCGCGCCGGGGGCCTGCTCGACGAGCACGCCGCTGCGGTAGGCGTCGATCAGCTTTTGCAGGTCTTCAAGCTGGCCGCGCAGCATCTGGCCAGTGTCGGTGGCGGCGATCAGCACGCGCTCGGGGAAGGCCTCGATCTGCTCGGTGTGCGGCGTGACGTCGACGCCCTGGCGGATCATCGCGTCGGCCGAGGTGAACGCCTCGTGTGCCGCCAGTGTCATCTCGTGCGAGTTGCCGATTAGCGTGTAGCCGGCGATGCCGGTGACGGGCTGGTATGCCTCGCTCATGCCGCCGTCGATTACGATCAGCTTGCCGTGCGCCAGCAGCGGGCGCTCGCCTTTCTTCAGCCGCACTGGCGTGTGGCCATTGATGATATGCCCGCGCTCGACATCGCCGCCGAACGCTGCCAGCACCTTGCGGCAAAATGCCTCGCTGTCGCGCAGCTCGTAGTATGGGCCTTTGGGTTCGGCGTGCGTGGCTGTGTCGCCGATGAAGTAGCGCTCGAACGTGGTCATGCGCGCGCGGCCGAAGAGCGGCGAGAGCGGCCCGCACCACAGGTACCACATCGCGTCCTGTCCGGCCTGGCGCGCCTGCGGATCGTGGCTGAAGAATGCCTCGCGCGCCATCTGCTCGTAGCGCTCGAGCAGCGCCGGGCCAGCCAGCCGCTCGCCGCCCAGCAGGAACTCGACAAACTCGCCGCGCTCATCGACCGGCAGGCAGCCGTGGAACTTCAGGTTGCCGTCTTGCACTTGGAACATATTGCCGTAGCTGTACAGAAAGCGAATGTGCTTCTGCAGGCGCTCGCTGTGCTGAAATTGGTAGCGCAGGTCGTCGAGCACAGCGGCTTCGTCCTCGGTCGGCGCGGCGCGGTCGGGCGCGCGCAGCGTGGGCCAGCTGGCGTCGAGCAGCGGGTATGTCGCGCCGTAGAGCGTGCTGGTGCCGGCGGCCAGGTCGAGCGTGTCGAGCACCAGCCGGTCGTCCATGGCGTACTCGGGGTGGCGGCGGATGATCTGCGCCTCGAGCTTGAGCTGGATGACCGTGAGCGCCTTGTGCATGCGCGCCACGGTCGCGGCGCTGTAGCCTTCGAACTGCAGGCCGGGCTTGGGCATGAACTGGGTGCAAGCG
Organism: uncultured Kouleothrix sp.; assembly: GCA_937858455.1. Taxonomy (GTDB): domain Bacteria; phylum Chloroflexota; class Chloroflexia; order Chloroflexales; family Roseiflexaceae; genus Kouleothrix. The sequence goes on along the minus strand of CALLYN010000975.1, from coordinate 3,259 downwards.
TCGCCGGCGTAGGCCGCCTCGGCGAAGCGCGCCAGCCGGCGCAGGCCAATGCCATAGCCGTCGCTGAGCGTCTCGAGGTTGCCGTAGCGCAGCGAGAGCCGCAACGCATTGGCGATCAGCGCGTCGCAGCCGGCGGCCGCGCCCATCCACGAGATGTCGTGATTGCCCCACTGGATCGCTACATAGTGGTAGTTCATCAGCCGGTCGATCACCTTCTCGGCGGCCGGGCCACGGTCGTAGATATCGCCTAGAATGTAAAGCCGGTCGACAACCAGGTGCTGAATAAGATAGGCCAGCGTCACGATGACATTCTCGCCCTCGCCCAGATCGACGATCGAGCGCACAATGCTGCCGTAGTAGTGCTCGCGCTGAAGGTTGTCGGATTGGCTCTCGCTGAGCAGCTCTTCGAGGATGTAGGCCAGCTGCGGCGCCAGCCGCTTGCGCACCTTGCTGCGGGTGTACTTCTGGGCCGAGGCGCGCGCTACCCGCACCAGCCGGCCGATCGTCGCGGCCATCCACGCGGCTGGCGCTGGCTGGTCGCCCAGCGTGGCGCGCAGCTTGCGCTCGGGGTAGTAGATCAGCATCGCCAGCTCGACCTGGTCGCGCGCCGATAGCTCGTCGCCAAAGGTCTGGCCGATCTTGCGGCGGATCGCGCCCGAGGCGTGGCGCAGGATGTGGTCGAACTGCTCGTAGGCGCCGTGAATGTCGGAGATATAGTGGTCGGTGCCTTTGGGCAGCGCCAGGATGGCGTGCAGGTTGATCATCTCGATATGCGCGGCGGTGATCGTGGGGTAGCGGCTGCTGAGCAGCTGGAGCAGGCGCAGCTCCTGCGGGTCGTACCTGGTTGGTGCGGTCATCGGCGGGCTCCTTGCGGGTAGCGCTGGTCTGGAACCAGTCTACTTCAGGATGGGGGTTTCGTAAACAGCGCTACGGTGAGGCCCACGCCAACGCAGCGGCGGCCGGGCATTGCCCGGCCGCCGCGTTGGGGCGCTTGGCGCGAATGTTATCCGGCCGCTGGCTCGGGCAGCAGGTGCGCCCGCCGCAGCACCTTCAGCTCGATCGGCCGTGCGAAGAAGTCGACCCCGTAGTAGCCCACTGCCACGCCGCCGGCCAGCAGGATGACCATCCCGACGACCAGCATATTCGGGTTGGTGCTGGTGGTGCCGGCGAACAGGTAGGCCAGGTTCATAAAGATGCCCATCAGCGCCGCAAAGTGCGTGAATACGCCCAGGATCAGGGCGATGCCCACCAGCAGCTCGCCATAGGCCACCAGATGGCTAAACAGCGCGGCATTGGGCAGAAACACGTCGCGCGCCAGGTAGGCGTACCATGCCTGCACGGCGGGGTGCGCGTTCTTGATCGGGTCGAAGTTCGGCGCCAGCGGCGACTGGGCGATTGCGCCCTTCAGAAAGCCGCCGACTACCGCGCCGGCCTTGGAGCCGACCCACACCACGTTGCCTTCGCCAAAGACTTTCTCGTAGCCTGCGGAAAACCACTCGTAGCCAAGCCACAGACGGGCGACCAGCCATAGGATGCCGGTGAACTTCGGTTGATTGAGCGCTTTCATTATGTTCCTCCTTGAAGCTGATTGAGTGTTTTTGTTTGTGCCGATGGATACAGGATATACCCACTACGGTTGCGCTTCAGGGATCAGAACGCAATTGTTGGTTAAAAAGCGGCTACCATCGTGAATTTAATCACGATAGATGATATAGGCCTGTTCTGCCGACATGGCCACGCCGAAGCCAGGGATACGTGGCAATGTCTGGGGTGAGTGCCGGGCGGCGCACGCCGCCGAGGATATGTTGCGGCATGCCTGTGCGTGGCTTCGGGGCTGCCGGGCATGGCGCCTGGCAGCCCCGGCCGAGGGCAATGCTGCTCGCGGGCGTAGACGCGAAGCTTATGCGCCAGCCTCGTCGTGTGCGCGGCGCAGCAGCGCCTTCATGTAGGCGACGGTATAGGCTGTGCCGACGCGCGGGTCGCCGGCCATCAGCGGAATATGGTCGGCGATTGTCACGCCGTTGAAGCCTGCGGCCACAAGCTCGCGCATCACCTTGTACATGTCGTAGTAGCCGTCGTCGACAAACGTTTCGACAAAGTGCGGCAGCGGCGCGTCGACATTGCGGAAGTGAACCTTGAACAGCTTGCCCTGCTCGGCAAAGAAGCGGATCGACTCGAGCACGCCGTTGCCCATCAGCTCGCCGCCCTCGAGCCAGCAGCCAACGCAGAAGCACACGCCCACGTTCGGGCTATCGGCGATCTCGAGCGCGCGCTTGTAGCCGGCGAAGTTGCCGAAGATGCAGCGCGGCACGCCGGCCAGGTCGACGCCGGGCGGATCGTCGGGGTGGATGCCGATCTTCACGCCGGCTTCCTCGGCCACTGGCGTAACCTCGTGGATGAAGTAGGCGAAGTTCTCCCAGATCTCGTCTTCGCTGTAGGCGCGGCCGTGCGAGAGCGGCATGAAGTAGCGCCGGCCAAACCAGTGCCCGCTCTCGGCCTGCGCCAGATCGAACGCGCGCGCAGGCGCGCCGCCGCGCGTCGTCTGGGGCGCGGTGCTCCAGATCCCATTGGCCATGTGCGCGTAGGTGGTGTAGGGGATGCCGGCTTTGCCGAGGGCCCGCAGGTGCTGCTTGTACTGCTCGATCTTCTCGTCGCGGCCGGGCAGATTCAGCACGATTGCGTCCTGGTTGTGCACATCCCAGTTGCCAAAGCCGTAGATCGTCAGTCCGGCGCGCTCGAACAGCTCGCGGCGGCTGGCGTAGTATTCGTACCCGGCGTGGGCGCCGTCGGTCCACAGCACCGCGTACTTTACGCCAAGCTGCTGCGCGAACTGGAGATCGGCCTCGCTTGGTTCGGCTGGCAGCTGCAGCGCGATCTGGGTGCCGATCTGGGTGCTGGCCATGGGTTGAGATGGAAGGGTTGCGGTTGTCATGCGTGGCTCCTCGGTGCTATGTCAGGCGAACAAGTAGCGTAGAGTGTAGCATATGCGCGGTTCTGCAAGCCGCATGCTACTGCCTGTTGCGTGCTATGGGCTAAACATAACGCTTGACACGCCTACGGCGATCGGGTCGCCGGCGGGGTAGCCAAAGTCGGCGGGGTTGCTGGCAGGCTCAACGCTGGCCAGCTCGAGCCATGTCCAGCCCGCCGGCAGGTCGAGCGTTACGCTCAGCGGCTGCGGCGCGCCGCAGTTGGGCAGCGCGGCCAGCACCCGCCCGGCAGCCGCCCCCTCGAAACTGCCGGTGACCCGGGTCGCGGCGAT
>CALLYN010000974.1 GCA_937858455.1 uncultured Kouleothrix sp. | reverse complement strand
ATAAAGCGTGGAATAAGACGCCAAACATTGAAGTGCGCTGGTCGGATCCGCTGGATCTGGCCGGGTTACTGATGCGGGCGCTGCATTAGGCTAGCACTACTCGGCGCAGCGAATCCAGTGCGGCTCGATCTGGTCGATCGGCTGGTCGAACAGGCCCAATTGCAGGCCCGGGCGGAAGAGTTGGGCGAAATCCTCGGGCGCGAAGGCTTTGCGCACCCGCCCGGCATAGGACGTCACCAGTACTTGCAGGTAATGCTCAACATCATAATCGCGCCGGTCGTCGGCGGCTGCGGCGGGCAGGGGCGGCTGGTCGTCCAGCTGAAGGATATCGTCAAATCCTTCGGCTTCGTCGTCGCTCGCTTCCTCACGAATCGCCTCTTCGCGCTCATCGGGTAGCCACACATAGCCGCCATCCTGGGCCTTATAGCAGCGCACACGCTCGCCGGGCTGCCAGGTAGTGCGCCCGGCGGCCAGTAGCGCCTCGTAGGCGGCTTCTTTGTGGGCACTACGCGCTGCCAGGTAGGCTTCGGGCGGTTTGGAAATGCGCACGCGTGTGGCTAGCTCGGCGGCCGGTAACTCGCGGGTGCGGATGGCGGCGGCGATACGTTCGTAGGCGGCGCGCAGCCCGATCGTATCGCCCGCCATGGTGCAGCGCAATGCTTCGTGCAAGAAGCGCACGCCAAACGGCTCGGCGCGGCTGGATCGCAGGGCTACGCCGCGCACAATCAGCTGCCCGTCGTAGGTGAGCAGGGCATAGTTCTTTACCTCATGGCTCAGCATTGCCCGGTAGCGCCCCTCGTATTCTAGCCGAATGCCTGCCGGGAGCGTTGCCGCCACTTCGGCCACCAACGCGCGCTCCTGCGCCTCGGCCCAGCCGCGCGGGGCTGCGAAGTACACGCCGTCGGTGTCGCCTTCGATTAGCGCCATGCCGCGCGCCCGTAGCGCCGCCACAACATGGTCAAGCACCTCACGCCCGCGCCGCGTCACCTCATCGGCGGCGTTACGGTCGGCGAACAGCGCCATTTCGCCCGCGCCCATGTAGCCATACGCCGAGTTGATAATCAGCTTCATCGCGGCCTGGAGCGCGTGGTGGGTATGCGCCAATGCCGAGCCGGGCGGCGCGGCGCGCACCGCGTCTTTATGCTGTAGCCGCAAATCGGTTAGCCGCTCGACGATTTGCAACAGCGCGCCAAGCCGGTCGCAGGCTGGCCCGATCTGGTAGAGGCGCATTAGCGAAGGGTACAGCGATGCGATGTCGGCTTTTACCACTTGCTCGGCCACGCCGGTAGCAAACAGGTAGAGCGCACCGCCGCTGTGGGGCGGCAAGCCTCGCTGCTGCTGCTGGCGCGGCAGTGCCGCCCCAGCTCGCAAGTAAGCGCGCACTAGCATCGGTTCGAGAATGCCCATAGCTGGCCCGGCCGAGGACACACGCTCGTAGCGGCGCGGGGCCATGCCCGCCAGCGCGAACGGCGCGCCGAGCAGCTGGCGCGAGAGGCCATCGACCTCGGCCACATCGTCGAGCGCGTAGTGGCGTACCAGCGCGGGGTTTTGCCGATACGTCGCATAGACCTCCGCGCCCGCCAGGTATACGCGCTCGGGGCTGGCGATGCCGAAGACGCGCGCAACATCCTTCAGGCGGTGGCTGGGCAGGTCGCGCGCAACGAAATCGTGCCGTCGTACTGCGTCCATCGTGTCAATCAGCTCGCGGCCCGCTACGGTAAAGCGCTCACGCCGCCGCCCCGAGTAGTACGAGGCGGGCATGTCGCTATAGCGTTCGAGCAGGCGTGGGCCAGGTGCGCGCCCCAGATTGAGTTGCACCCCTAGCCGGGCTGCGCGCGCTTCCAGGAATGGTAGATCGAAGCCGAACAGATTGTGATTCTCAATCACATCGGGGTCGCGCTCGCGCACCAGCGCACATAAGTCGGCAATCAGCGCGGCTTCGTCGGCGGGGCTGGGTGCATCGAGTGTGAGCGCCAGGCCCTGGGTGTCGCGCACAGCGGCCATGAAAATGCGCCCGCGCTGTGGATCGAGCGCGGTCGTCTCGAAGTCAATCTGCATACGATGCAGCTCGGTATAGGCCATGGCGCGGAAATACACCCGACCGCTCTGCATCAGGTACTGCTCGACCGCGCCAACCCGGTAGTAATCGTCGAGATCATACAGGCTGGCGATGCTGCGCCCCAGGCGCTGGTGCGCGCCGAA
>CALLYN010000973.1 GCA_937858455.1 uncultured Kouleothrix sp. | reverse complement strand
AAGGTAATCAAGTACCATCAGATTACTGCGCTAGCCGGCCTATCCACGCCGCTACTGCCGGCGTGTGCTCGGCATAGTGCTCGTAGGTATTGTTCGCCAGCGCTCCATCGATCGTATCCTCCAACAAACGTGCCACCGCTCCGTCGGCGGCGAACTCGGCGTCCGTCAGCGCCTGCACCGCTGCCACGACGCCGCGAAATGAGGTTTCCCAGGCGGCAAATACCTCTTCAGCCGGTGTATCGGCGTACTGCTCGACGACGGCAGCATTGATCTCGTCGCTGTCTTGAAAGGGACTATGGTACTTCTCCCCGCGCTGTGCTGCGGCGATCTCGCTCAGCGCAAACTGCTCGTGCGCAATAAAGTGGGCAATCAGATCCTTGATCGACCAGCGCCCAATCACCCCTGGCGCTTGAAGCTGCGCTGGCGTCAGATGCGCGATCAGCTGCTGAAAGCGAGCGTAGCCGCTTTGCAGCCGCTGCAAAAGCTCTTGCTTGCCAATGTCTCTGTCCATTCCAGACCCTCCTGGTTTCCTTCGGCCACTCGCGTGCCAGCCTGCCGGATGCGAGCGGGCGATAGAGCGCCGCTCCGATTTGCGCTTGCGAACTATAGTCACGCGGTGTCGAAGTCTGGCGGCTCGATGCCCAACATTCTATAGACACCTACCACGCTCAGCCAGCTAAGCCGGTCGGCCATATACTCCGGCGAGTGCGCGGTGTTGTTTTTCAGCCACCAGATGATGACGCCCAGCACTGCACCCGCCATATACTCGCCGATGAACTCATCGTCCAGTATCGGCACCGCGTTGGGGTAGAGGCGGTGCAAACTTGCAATGCGCTGCTGAGTGTACAGAGACAGGTACTCGCGCATGCGCGCCGAAAAGACGCCCGCGCCCGATTTGCCCAGCACCGCTCGGAAGAAGCTCTGGCGCCTGGCGATGTACTGGAACAGGATCACCAGCTGCTGCGGCGGCTTCTGGAAATCGAGGTTGTCGGGATCGATCGGCCCGGCTTCCGCCGCGAGGCGCTCGAACACTGCTTCGCCTGTGCGTATGAGCAGGTCTTCTTTGCTTCGATAGTGCAGGTAAAACGTGGCTCGGTTGACCCTCGCGCGCTCGGTGATGTTCTGAACTGAGATCGCCTCAAACCCCTTGTCTTCAATCAATGCTATCAGCGCCTCGCCGATGGCTTCTCGCGTGCGCTCGATCCGCGGGTCGATCCTGCGTCCACTGGACATGCCTTCGCGGGATTGTTGCTGGGTGGACATGTTCAACACCTGTTGCTTATGCGACGCGTCGAGCCGTTCCGCATATTGACGGCTACCATCAGTCGTGAAAGAATATTATCAACATCCTGTCGATAATGCAACGGCCTGTTTAGGAGTGCCACATGAAACAGATGATGATGCGCCTGAATATATTCAAGTCCGAGGTGATGGATGCCGGCATCACCCGCGCGATGGGCTATACCCCGTATGCTGCAGCCAGCATCGGCGAGTGCTTTTACGCGGCCGACCTCGTGAAGAAGCACGGCGAGACCTTTGCGGGCTGGGTGGCGGCCTGGAAGGAAATCGCCGTGAGAACCGAGGAATTGGCTGCTGCTTTCGCAGCCGACGACAGCCCGGCTGCCGCAGGCCGCGCCTACCTGCGCGCCTGGAACTACTACCGCGCCGCCGAGTTCGCAGTCATGCCGCAGGGAAGCCAGGCGCAGGCGGCGCTCTACCGCGACTCGATCCGCTGCCTCGACAAAGGCTTTGAGCGTGCGACGTACCACAGCGAGAAGATCGCCATTCCCTACGAAGGGACGACCCTGCCGGGCTATTTTTTCAAGGCCAGCAGCCAGGATCAACAGCCGCGCGCCACGATCGTCCTTAACGGCGGCGGCGATGGCGCTGGCGAGGAGATGTTCTTTATTGGCGGGGGGCCGCAGGGCCTAGACTATGGCTTCAACCTGCTTGTGTTCCACGGGCCGGGGCAGCGCGGCGCCCTGCACCAAGATCCCAGCCTGTGCTTCCGCCCCGACTGGGAGCACGTGCTTGGGCCGGTGCTGGATTACTGCCAGACCCGCCCGGACGTGGACATGGCGCGCATCGGCGTGTACGGCGTAAGCCTCGGCGGCTTCCTGGCGCCTCGGGCGGCGGCCTTTGAGCCGCGCATCAGGGCCGTGGCCGTCAATGCCATCCTGCCGAACTACTACCGGCACTGGATGGACGAGGCTTTGGAGCAGGCGCCGCGCATATTCAGCGGCGCGATAGCCTCGCACCTGGCTGGCTATTCGGCCGCCGACTGGAACAAGCTGGTCAGCCCGGTGCTCAAGGTGCGCGAAGACGCCCGCTTCGTCTTTTCGCTCATGGACTGGACCAACCGCACGTCTAGCCCGGGCGAATTCTTCAAGAAGATCCAGGGCGTCTGGGATATCATGCCCCTGGCCGGGCAGATAACCGTGCCGTTCCTCTCGCTCCAATCCGAGGGCGAGGGTGAAAACGCGAGCCGGGCCGCAGAGGCGTTCTACGAGGCGCTCAGCTGCCAAAAGAAGCACGTCATCTTCCGGGCGTATAATGGCGCCGATCAGCACTGCACGCTGAACAATCTTCAATTGGCCGCCGATGTGCTCTACCCCTGGTTTCGCAAGGTGCTTGCTCTGTAGCGCCGATAACAAGAATAGCTGAGGATGGTGTTATGCGCAGCGACCACGATCTCTTCAAGCGCTACCCTGTGGACGCGGAGGCGCTTGTCGCGGGGGAGGCCTATCCCTCACCGTACCAGATCTACGACGGCTCGATCATGTTTATTGGCGGCACCGCCGACGGCGCGGCCGTGCGCGCGCTTCTCGCGGCCGAGCGACTCACGCCGCTCGTCGACGAGCAAGGGCGCGCCCTGGTGGCGGTGTGGATCTGCGATTTCACCGAGGCGAATCTCGGGCCGCATGCCGAGCTGCAGATTTCGGCGTTCGCCTCGTTTCGGCCGGCACCGCCGGTGCAGCCACACCCGTTTGCGATCTATCGCGCGCTGGCGCGCCAGGCCGAGACACGGATGGTGTGCCACGGGCTCTGGAACAGCACCGAAACGGCGGTACGCTATAACGCCGAGCACCTTGGCCTGAACGCGCGTTTGGCGCGCTTCGACATGCGCCGGGGCGGGGAGCGCTGGTCGTTTACGGTGGCCGATGCGGAGGGTGGCGTGGTAGCCGAGGGCCACGTGGCAACGCCGGTTCGCGCCTCGGCGACGGCGATGTGGGCGATGACCCAGCACATCGGCATCGCCGGAATGACGCAGCTGATGCGCGAGCCATACGTGCACGTGCCGGTGGTGAATACGCGCAGCCGCTTTGCGCCTGAGAACTTGGTGGCCCATACCTACACGCGCAACGACACGCAGGCCATTCGGCGCTTTGGCGCGCACGACCGCATACAGATCTCGTGGCCAGAGTACGCGTCGCTGGGCTTCGTACCGGACTTTATTCAGCACGGCGATGGCGTGCGGTTCGTGTATCTGCGGCCGCAGCCT
>CALLYN010000972.1 GCA_937858455.1 uncultured Kouleothrix sp. | reverse complement strand
TCAGGTTCATCTCGAGCAGCAGCGCCTCGAGCTCGGAGCTGGTGATGATGATCTCGAAGTCGGCGATATTCGAGACCAGGCGGCGGGTTTTCGAGCTGAGGCCGCGCGGCGCGCCAAAGTACGAGCGCATGCGGTCGCGCAGGGCTTTGCTCTTGCCAACGTACAGGATCTTGCCCTGCGCGTCTTTCCAGATGTAGACACCGGGCGCGAGCGGCACGTTTTTCAGCCGCTCCTCGAAGCGCGCCGGGTCGTCGACGGCGGTATACGATAGGTGTGGCATAGCGTCCGGCCAGTAGACATCCGCTCCAGTAGAACGGGTGTAGTATACCCCATGGCGGCCGGTGCGGCAACGCCGGCAGGGCGATTGCCAGGCGTGCTGGTGCGGTAGCTTTGCGATCGCACCACGGCGCCAACAACAATTCCCCCGCTCGCGAGCGCAGGAGAGAAGGCCGACGTTACACGAGCCCTGTGGCTGGATGCGCTGCCCATGGTGGGCGGGGCGCCGCGCTAGGCGCGGCTAGCCGCGACCATGCGCTCCATGCGCGCGCGCGCCGCGCCCGAGCTTAGGCTCTGGCGCGCCAGCTCGACGCCCGCGCGCAGGTCGGGGGCGATGTCGGCGGCTACCAACGCGGCTGCGGCGTTGAGCAGCACGATATCGCGCTTCGGCCCGGTGTCGTCGCCGCCAAGGATGGCGCGCAGCGTCGCGACATTTGCGGCCACATCACCGCCGAGCACCGCATCGCGCGGCGCGGCGGCCAGCCCCAGGTCGCCGGCCGAGAGATCGAAGCGCTGCGGGTCGTGGCCGGCGCGCACCTCGTAGACAATATTTGGCCCGCTGAGCGCCAGCTCGTCGAGGCCGCCGTGGCCGTGCACCACCAGTGCGTGGGCCGTGTCGAGGCGCGCGAGCGCGCGGGCGAGCTTCTCGGCCAGGCCGGCGTTGGCGACGCCGAGCACCTGGTGGCGCGCGCGCGCCGGGTTGGTAAGCGGGCCGAGGATGTTGAAGGCGGTGCGGATGCCGATCTCGCGGCGCACCGGCCCGGCGTAGCGCATGGCCGGGTGAAACTTCGGCGCAAACATAAAGCCGATCCCGGCCTCGCGCAGGCAGCGCGCCACGCCGTCGGCGTCGAGCTCGATATTCACGCCCAGGCCCTCGAGCACGTCGGCCGAGCCGCAGGCGCTCGAGGCCGCGCGGTTGCCGTGCTTGGCCACCGTCGCGCCGGCGCCGGCCGCCACAAACGCCGCCGTCGTCGAGATATTGAACGTGCCCGAGCCATCGCCGCCAGTGCCGCAGGTATCGAGCACCGCGCCGTCGTAGTGCACGGGCACGGCCTTCTCGCGCATCACCTGGGCCATCCCGGCGATCTCGGTTTCGCTCTCGCCCTTGAGGTGCAGCGCCGTCAGAAACGCGGCGATCTGCGCCGGCGTGGCCACGCCCGTCATCATCTCTTCCATCGCGCTGGCGGCGTCGGCCTGCGACAGATCACCGCCGCGTGCCAGCTGGATGATCTGGTCACGAATAGACATGCTGTTTTCTCCTTTGGGGCCGTTGCGGCGGCTATTATACCAGCTTCACCCGATTGCGTTTTAGGCTTTGCGGCGCGCTCGCGCACGGCCAGCTTGGGCGAGCGGCGGGGTGGGCGTGGAAGTTCGGGGGAAGCGGGGCCGCGCCGCTAGCGCTGCGCGAGCGGCATAAACGACTGGCTCAGGTGCGCCACCACGTCGAGCGCGACAGACACCTGGGCCGGCGCAACATTCGGCAGGCTGGGGGCCTTGACGGTGGCGGCGGCCTGGTAGTGGCCGAGCGCCAGGCCGGCCTGGTTGACTTTCAGCAGCAGCTGGTCGCCCACGATCTGCGGCTGCAGCCAGCCAGCATCGCTGGTGGCGCTCAGCGTCGCGCCGCCCAGGCAGTCGGCCTCGATGTTCACCCACGCCTGCGGGTGCAGCGAGCCATTCTGCTGGGCCAGCAGCGACTGCGAGGCCTCGTCGAGCGCAATGCCGTCGGGCACCGTCTGCGCCTCGGCCGGCGCGCCGAAATGCCCAGCGCCGTCGGTATAGCGCAGCTGGATGCCCTGGCCGCGATAGTTGCCGCCGGGGATGGCCCACACCAGCGACTTGCCGGTGATCGGCTGGGGCTGGCTGTAGATCGCGATCGAGTCGATAGACACTGCGGTCGGGCCGCTGCGCGCGAACTTAAATGTCAAGAACTGATCGTTGGAGTTGTTATTGAACACAAACGGCAGCGCGAACTCCTGGTACTGCCCCGAGGCCGCGAAGTCGCTGCCGCGCAGCGACAGCGGGCCATAGCTGGTGCCGCCGCCGCCGATCGTGAAGCTGACGACCTCGCCGGGGCTGGCGTTGCTGTCGACCTTGAGGCGCACGTAGGCTACCAGCGGCACGCCTTTGAGAAAGGTTGTCGTCCAGACCCAGGCCGAGCTGGGGCCGCCCGCGCCGAGCTGAAACGCCGTGCCGCCCAGCGCCGCAGCGTCGTTCACGCGCGCCGCCGCGCCCGAGAGCCGCTCGAACGTGGTATAGGTGTCGTCGACGATCCAGCCGGGGCTGAACTGCACCTGGTTGAACGAGCCGCCGTTGAGGTTGTAGATCGTCACGTACGGCGAGGTGGTGCTCTGCTGATCGAGGCTCAGCTCGGCCGGCGGCACGCCGCTGCCGAGGTAGATCGCGTCGCTGGCGGTGGCGGTGCGATCGAGCCGGTCGCGCGTCTGCACGTACAGCGTGCGCCAGCCAGTGCCGGCCGCCAGCGTGGTGGTCTGCTCGGCGACGAACGGCTGCCACTGGGCGCCGTTGAAGCACGGGTTGTTGGCGACGCGCATGAAGCGCGAGGCGTTGATCCCGGCAAACGAGGCGTTGTCGACGCGGTTATACACATACAGGCTGACCTGCGGCGAGCTGGTGGAGGGCGCCTCGTTGTTGATCACCACGGGCATGGAGTCGGGGTCGCTGGCGAACATCTGCACAATGTAGCCGCGGCCGTCGCCGGCGCGCTGGTAGTAGCCCAGCCCGGTCTCGCGCACCGTGCCGTCGAGCAGGTTGGCGCGATGCGACGGGCTATTCAGCCAGCTATTGACCGCGTCGCTGGGGTTGGCGTAGCCGCACAGCGCATTTTCGGAGCCAGCGCTGCCGAGGTAGCCAAACGCGCGCGCGCGCTGATCCGATGTGCGGCCCAGGCTATCGGTATGGCCGCAGAAGGCGGATGCCCGGCTTTCGACCGAGTCCCACGCAAACCAGCGCGCGGCCTCGGTGAGCTGGCGGTTAGCGCGCAGCGGCGGCTGGCCCTGGTTGCGGCGGCCGAGGTTGGCGAGGTACACCGCCATTGCTTCGTTGTAGGCCAGGTCGGGGGTTTGCGCGGTCGGCGGAGCGGCCGCGAGCGCGGAGGAAAGGGACAAAGCGAGCAACAGAGCTAACGCGATCGGCGAACGTCTGCCCATGAGCATCCCTGTTGATTTCGATGACGATTGCGGGGTAGTTGCGAGTGAGTATAGCATAAGTTGGACGAATGCTTCAAGTTGAAAGCGAGCGCCGTGGCAGCCGCAGCCTCGGTGGTGCATGCCGCATGGCGCTGCGGCACGTGCTGGTTTGCCCTGAGGCATGCGCGCCCGGCCAGCCGGGCCGGCACGGCACTGCTTCAGCCATGTCTGTGCAAAACCTACAAATTCGCTGCAGCGTATTCGGTAAATTTTGCTACAATAGGGGCACTGAAACTGTACCCAAGAGCAACGGTGCATGGTTCCTATTACGGTGAATGATGTCTTACGGCTGGCGCTGCCGCCAGGCACCGGCGTTGCAGCCGGCGCCTCGAGCCTGCAGCGCCAGGTGACGTGGGTGGTGACGCCGCGCGCGACGCTGCCCGCATTCGCGAACCTGCGCGGCGGCGAGCTGGCGCTGGTGTCGCTGGCCGCGCTGCAGTCGCTCGACGACCGGCTGACGCTGGCGAACCTGGTCGAGCGGCTGGCGGCGGTGCCGATCTCGGCGATCGGCGTGATCGGCGCGGTGGCCGATCAGGCGCGCAGCGCCGCCGAGCAGGCGCATATGCCGCTGCTCGAGCTGCCGCCCAGCGCCGATCTGCGCGAGGCCGAGCGCGAGGTGCAGCGCTTGATCAGCGACTACGAGGCGCAGCTCGAGCGCCGCGCCGCCCAGCTTGGCAACCTGCTGAACCAGCGCTCGCTCGGCGGCGCCGGCCTGCAGGGCGCGTACAAGCAGCGCCAGTACGCCTGCGCGTTCGGTTACTACGGCACCATGGGCATCGCACGCGACGACCTGGATGCGCGACGCCAGCTGGG
>CALLYN010000971.1 GCA_937858455.1 uncultured Kouleothrix sp. | reverse complement strand
TGAGCAGCACGCGCAGCGGGCGGGCCGACGGCAGGCCGGGCTCGGCCGGCTGGCGCACGCAGCGCACGATCGGGATGTCTTTCAGCACCAGCGGTAGCGGGTCGTCGGGCGCGAACAGAAATTCCCACGGCACGGCGGCCAGCGTGGGCGCGCGCTCGACATCCATGTGCAGGCGCAGGCACAGCCGCTCGGCGGCGGGCAGCTGCGCGCGGCACACCAGCAGCGCCTCGCCGATCTGGCCGGCGAACAGCGCCTTGTATAACCGCGTCCCCAGACGCGCCAGGTCGTCGCGGCCGGCCGAGTCGTCGGCCAGGCGCGACAGCAGCTGGCGATACTCGTCGTCGGCCGGCAGCTGCAAATCGCTGGTGGCGCTCCGGCCGCCCGGCGCCGTCAGCGTAACGCTGTAGCGCGCCGCGTCGATGGGGTGAAAATACAGATCGATCGGGCGGTAGATCTTCATGCTCGAGCCATCCGTCTGGTGTGGTCATCCAACTAAACGCTCGAGCCTGATGTTTTTGTTTGGCGGATTGTGAGGCTGTGGCGGGTGGCGGCGAAGCTGCCACCGAACCCCACCAGGCGGGATGATCTGGACTTTCCGGGCCCCTAACCGTAGAAGTCGGTGAAGCCTTCGGCGTCGAGGCGCTCGAGCATGCGCCGCACTTTCTCGGCCGACTCGGGGAACGGCGCCTCGGCCAGCGCCTCGGGCTCGACGGCGGCGGCCTTGCCCCAGGCAGCCTGCGGCTGGCCCAGCAGCAGCTCGAGCAGCGCGCTGAGCGCGCGGCGCAGGCGCGGCGTATCGTCGCCGCGCAGCTTCGGCAAGATCTTCTGCTTGATCTGCTGGTCGAGCGCGGTGGCCGGCGGCAAGATGCCGCGCGCCTGGTCGACATAGCGCAGCATCTCGGCGATCGTGCGGTAGCCGAAGGGCTGGCCGGCGCGCGCGACGATCGGGTGGATCTGGGCGATCGCCGCCCAGGCCGCTTCGTCCACGGGCTCGCGGTACGAGCGCCGGAACGCCGCCAGGTCGACATCGGTCAGCTCGATCACGTTCGCGCGGTCGATCAGCTTGTCCGAGAGCGTGTGGCTGCTCTCGTCGACATTCACCGTGCCGGTGAGGCGCACGTTCAGCGGCAGCCGGAACGGGTTGGGCAGCAGCTCGCCGGCCACCGTCTCGACGCTCGCGCCCGGCGCGCCCAGGTCGAGCAGGTGGTCTTCGGTTTCGATCGCCGAGAGGATCGGCGCCAGGTAGTACTCGGGGCGCGCCAGGTTCATCTCGTCGAGGCACACAAAGTAGGGCGCGGCCGGGTCGGCTGCGGCGCGCATCAGGAAGCGCAGAAACGGCGTGGGGTGAAACTTGGCGGTGAGCGCGTTGTAGTAGCCCAGCAGGTCGCGCGCGTTGTGCCAGTCGGGCTGCACCGCCACTAGCAGGTAGTGATCGTTCTCGCCGCCGGGCTGCGGTGCGCCCGCCAGCACCGCGTCGGCGTACAGGCGCGTCAGGCGCGTCTTGCCGGTGCCCGAGATGCCCGGCAAGATCACCAGCGGCTTGGTCTGCAGCGCGACGTGGTAGGCGCGAATGGTCGCGTCGGCGATCGCGAAGCCGCGCTTGTGGATGTGCTCAACAATCGCCTCGATCGGCGGCAAGGCCGGCCCGGTGTAGCTGCTGCGCCGCTCGCGCAGCACGCCCGCGTCGTACAGGTCGAGCTCTTCGGCCTGCTCCATGATCGCCTCGTTCAGCGGGAACAGCGCCATTACGTCGTCGATGATCTGGCGCGCGAACTCGGGCTGGGCCACGCGCGGGTCGTCCCAGCTGTAGGCAAAGCCGGCCAGCAGGTAGGCTGCGCCGCGCGTGGCCAGGTAGCGATCCAGCCAGGTCTGGGCCGGCGCGGTGGCAGCGGGCGCCGCCGCGCCGTGCTCGCGTGTGGGAGCCGGTTTTCGCGCCTCCGCGTCGCCTTGCCTGCGCGCCTCCCTGCGCTCGGCGAAGCGCGTCTCGCGCACCTGCTCGACCAGCGGCAGCCAGATCGCGCGGCCCGACTCCCACACGCGCCGCAGGTCGTCCTTGCGCGGGCGAAACGACAGGTTCAGCGCCACAATGATCCGCCGCTCGTCGCCGCTGACCGTCACGGCGATGCCGCAGCCGCGCGGCGGCCGGTCGAGCGCGAAGTGGTATGCGTCGAGCGGCAGGGGCGGCAGCTGGCCGCGGTTGACATAGCGCAGGCTGCGGAAGCTTACCTCGTACAGCGGCCAGGCGCGCGGGAAGCGCACCGCGCCCTCGGCGTGCAGCGCCTCGGACAGCGCCAGCAGCTGCGGGTGCAGCCGCTCCTGCACGGCGGCCCAGCGCTCGTTCACGCCAGGCACCTCGAGCGCCGCCAGCACGCCGGCGCTGAAACCGGTAAATTGAGGTTGCTCGCTTTTGGCCATGCGTTTCTCAATCCAGCGGCAGCCGCACGGTGAAGGTCGCGCCGGCGCCCTCCTGGCTCTCGGCCACAATCGTGCCGCCGTGCAGCTCGACGATCCGGCGCGCGCTCCACAGGCCGATGCCCGTGCCGCCGATCCGGCCGGACACATTGCTGGCGCGGTGGAAGCGCTCGAAAATATACGGCAGGTCGGAGGCCGGAACGCCCAGCCCGTGGTCGCGCACGCTCAGCTGCGCCCAGCCGGCGTCGCGGCTCAGGCGCACCAGCACGTCGCCGCCGCCAGGGCTATACTTTACCGCATTCGAGAGCAAGTTGCCAAGCAGCCGCTCGATCCGCGGCGCGTCGATCAGCGCCACCAGCTCGGCCTGCTCGGCGTCGACGCGGATCGGGTGGGCGGGGGCAGGCGCGCGCGCGTCGACAATCTGGCGCACCAGCGCCACCAGGTTGGTTGGCCGGCGGTTCAGCTCGAGGCTTTGGCCGCTCTGGATGCGCGCCATGTCCAGCAGCTCGCCGATCAGCGTGGTCATTCTGGTGGTCTCGGCGTCGATGCGCGCCAGCCCTTCGGCCAGGTCGGCCGGCGGGCCGCTGCCCTTGCGCCGGGCGGCGCGGCCGAGCATCTGGGCCTGCAGCTTGATCGTCGCGAGCGGGTTCTGCAGGTCGTGCGAGACGATCGAGAGCAGCTCGTCGCGCGCGCGCACCGCCGCCTGGGTTTCGCGGTACAGCAGCGCGTTCTCGAGCGCAATCGCGGCGCGCGCGGCCAGCTCTTCGGCCAGCGCCTGGTCGGCCGGCCCGTGGCACCAGCTCGAGTCGGCCACCATCAGCGACAGCGCGCCCAGCGGCTGCTCGCGCACGCGCAGCGGCACTATCAGCAGCGAGCGCACGCCCAGCGCGCGCAGCAGCGCGAGCTGCTGTGGGTTGTTGGTGTTGCGCGCGAGCTGCTCGTCGTCGAAATCGGGCTCGAGCACGGCCTGGCCGGTGTGCAGCACGCGCGTCACCGGCGTGTCGCGGCCAAGCTGTGGCGCGAACTCGAGCAGCTGGTCGGTCAGCGGCCGCTTTGCGGCGATCGCGTGCGTCGCGGCCACGCGCCGCACTTCGCCCTCGTCGCTGATCAGGTCGACCACGCACCAGTCGCCCAGGGTCGGCGTCGCCAGCTGCGCCAGCGTCTCGAGCGTAATGGCGTAGTCGAGCGAGGAGGCCAGCTGGCGGCTTGCCTCGGCCAGAAACGCCAGCCGCACCTGCGCCGCCTCGGCCTGCGCGCGGGCCAGGCGCTCGGCAGCGTACAGCCGCGCCCGGTCGAGCGCCTGCGCGCATTGCTGTGCCAGCGCCAGCATGTAGGCGCGGTCGTCGTGGCTGAAGCCGCGCGCGTGCGCGAAGCTCAGGCCCATCGCGCCGAGCACGCGCCCGTCGACTTCAAGCGGGATGGCGGCCCAGGCCTGCGCGCTCGTGCTGGTTGGCGTCGCGGGCAGGTAGCGCGCGTTCCAGTGCGCGGGCGACTCGATCGCCACCAGCTCGCCGGTGCGCGCTGCGTCGGCCAGCGGCAGCTGCGCGTCGATCGCGAAGCGGCCCCAGCGCTGCAGCAGCTCGGGCGCGTAGCCAATCGCGCCCACGATCTCCAGCTCGCTCTGGCTGGCGGTCAGCAGCGCGATCGACCCGGCGTAGCCGCCCAGCGCGGCCACGCCCTGGTGCAGCACGACATCGGCCACCTGCTCGGCGGTGAGCGTCTCGGCCAGCGCGGCGGTGACGGCCTGCAGGCGCATAGTACGGTCGGCGGCTTGCTCGCTCAGGGCGCGGTGGCGCTCGGCGGTGGTGGCGATTGCTGCGCCGATCGCTGCGGCCACCTGGCTGGCCAGCAGCTCGAAGAAGGCGCGCTCGTCGTCGGGTGGCTGCGCTGTGCGCGTGCCGGCCACGAGCACGCCGGCCAGCCGCCGGT
>CALLYN010000970.1 GCA_937858455.1 uncultured Kouleothrix sp. | reverse complement strand
TGGCCTGCGTGGGCGTGGCGCGCCGCGGCGATGCCGCCGAGCTGCGCGCCGCCGGCGCCGATTGGGTCGTGGCCGACCTCGACGCGCTGCCGCTGGCCGAGCTGGCCTAGGCGATTGACAATCCGATGGGCGCAGTGTACATTCAACCCACTTTCATGCCAGCAGAGGAGGCCCGAGATGCGGACACACTCGCCTATCTGGATGCGCCGCGCCGCCCTGGTGGCCGTTGTGGTGCTGGCCGCCTCGTGCGTTGCGGCTAGCATGGCGAGCGCGCGCATGGCCTCGGCCACGGTGCGCGCCGACGCGCTGCGGCAGGCGCACCGTAGCTGGGATAGCCGGCCGTTCGTGCGCTACCGCATGGTGCTGCAGGCGCCTTCGTGGTGCCGTATGGACATGGAGATCAGCAACGAGCAGATCGCGAAGGTGTACGAGAACTCGTGCCCCGGCGCGCCCAAAACCGTGAGCGACCTGTTCGATTTTGTGCGCCAGCTCGACAGCCACCCCGACACGGTGTACTGCGCCGCCGATGGCTGCGAGTGCGTCGAGCAGCGCTTTGTGCTGGCCGAGTACGACGCGCAGTTTGGCTTCCCGCGCGTGATCCGCGCGCGGCGCCAGCGCACCGCGAACCTCGATGGCCTGTGGGCCTACATGCTGGCGCGTGGCCTGCCAAATTGCCTCACGCCGCGCGATACCGAGGTTGTGCGCGTGCTGTCGTTTCAGCCGCTTTCGTAGGGCGCAACCCTGCATTATTCTGGGAACGTGAGTCGTGAACGCGCGCTGTGCTCACGGTTCACGTTTCGTGTTTCTATAGGAGCTAGCGCTATGAGCGAGCAAGGAGGACTGCTCACATTCTCGCCCGTCGGCGAATCGGGCTGGGTGATCGAGGTATTGGGGTACGACCCGGCGCTCGAGCCGACGATCGAGGCGGTGTTCGCGCTGGTGAATGGCTACAGCGGCACGCGCGCGGCGCTGGAAGAAGGCTGCCGCGCCGCCCGGCCGGCTACGTTTGTGGCTGGGGTGTTCAATACGCCCACCCACCCGCAGGCGGCGGAGCTTGAGGCGCCTATCCCCGAGCTGGTCGTGGCGCCCGATTGGTCGCGCCTGCGGATCTTTGTCGAGGGCGACGAGCTGACGCTCGACCGCGCCGAGCTGCTGAGCCAGCGGCGCGTGCTCGATATGCGCCAGGGCGTGCTGATCCGCGAGTGGCGCGTCCGCGACGCGGCTGGGCGCGTTACCAGCCTGCGCAGCCTGCGCTTCGCCTCGCTCAACGACCGGCACGCGCTGGTGCAGCTGCTCATGCTGATGCCCGAGAATTACAGCGGCCGCCTCGCGCTCGAAAGCCTGGTCGATGGCCGGGTTGCCAACGAGAATAATACTGTGCACCTTGCCCCGGCCGAGGTGCGCGCCGGCGCGGCCGATCAGCTGCTGGCGATGCGCACGCTGCAGTCGGGCTACCTGCTGGCGTTCGCCGCCCACGCCGACCTGCGCGACGCCGACGGCCGGGCGATCGACGGCGCGCCGCTGCTCGAAGAGCGCGTGGTTGGCATGCGCTGGGAAGTCCAGGCCGAGGCCGGCCGCATGCTCGAGCTGCGCAAGCTGGTGGCCTGCGTCACCTCGCGCGATACCGCCGACCCCATCGCAGAGGCCCAGCTGCGGCTCGCGCGGCTGGTGCAGTCTGGCGGCGGCGCGCTGCTGGCGGCCCAGGCCG
>CALLYN010000969.1 GCA_937858455.1 uncultured Kouleothrix sp. | reverse complement strand
CGCCGTGGCCGCGACCGGCCAAGGAGGAAGTTTTCGGGGGCGGCAAAGCCGCCCCCGAACCCCCACCACGTAACTCGTGTCACGAAAGGTTAATAACCAACAAACGCGGCTCGGTCATCTCCTCGATCGCGTAGCGCAGGCCCTCGCGCCCAAAGCCCGAGTGCTTCACCCCGCCGTAGGGCATGGGGTCGATCCGCCACGTCGGCACCTCGTTCACCATCACGCCGCCGACCTCCAGCGCCTCGTAGGCCTGGAAGATGCGCTTCACATCGCGCGTGAACACCCCGGCCTGTAGCCCGAAGTCGCTATTGTTCACCGCCGCCAGCGCCTCGTCGAACGTCGTGTAGGTCTGTACCGTCACCACCGGCGCGAAGATCTCCTGGCTGTTCACGCGCAGCTCCGGCCCGGCCTTCACCACCACCGTGGGCTGCACCACGCCATCGCGCACAGCGCCGCCCACCAGGCACTCGGCGCCGGCCGCGCGCGCCTCGGCCAGCCAGTCGCCCACGCGCTCGCCCTCGTCCTTGCTGATCACCGAGCCCAGGTCGGTGGCCTCGTCGAGCGGGTGGCCAACCTTCAGCGCGCGCACCTTCGGCACAAACGCGTCCATAAACGCCTCGTACGCGTCCTGCTGCACGAACACGCGCTGCACGCTGATGCAGCTCTGCCCGGCATACGAGTAGCCGCCCACCACGCAGCGCTCGGCTGCAAAGGCCAGGTCGGCGTCGGAGTGCACGATCACGCCGGCGTTGCCGCCGAGCTCGAGCGTCACGCGCTTGCGGCCGGCACGGCCCTTCATCGCCCAGCCCACCGCCGGCGAGCCGGTGAATGTGAGCAGCTTGAAGCGATCATCTTCGACCAGCGGCGCGGCGTCGCGGCTGTTGATCGGCAGCACGCTCAGCGCCTCGGCCGGCCAGCCGGCGTCGAGGATGATCTCGGCCAGCTTCAGCGCCGAGATCGGCGTCTGCGAGGCCGGCTTCAGCACCACCGGGCAGCCGGCGGCGATCGCCGGGGCCAGCTTGTGCGACACCAGGTTTAGCGGGAAGTTGAACGGCGCAATCGCCGCGATCGGCCCGATCGCGAAGCGCTGCACGATCGCCGGCCGGTTTTCGCCGCCGGGCAGCGCGTCGAGATGCAGCACTTCGTCGTGAAAGCGCGTGGCCTCGTCGGCGGCCGTGGCAAAGGTGGTGGCGCTACGGCCCACCTCGACGCGCGCCTGCTTGATCGGCTTGCCGGCCTCGAGCGCGATTGTGCGCGCCAGCTCCTCGGCGCGCGCCACGATCGTCTCGGACACCTTGCGCAGCACCGCGGCGCGGCGGTGGCCCGGCAGCGCGCGGGTTACGCGAAACGCGCGCACCGCCGCCTGGGTGGCGGCCTCCAGGTCGGCCGGGCCGGCGCGGTGCACCGTGGCAACCACGCTGCCGTCGTAGGGGCAGGCCACAGTGTAGGGTGTGCCGGTGCGGCGCTCGCCAGCCAGCACAAAGCGATACTCCGGTGTATCTGTCATGCCTTTTCCTTTCAGAAACAGGGCTTACATTGTAGCATAGCGCGCCGGTTGCTACGGCATCTCGAGCGGCACCGCGCGCGTGATCCAGTCGGCGTACAACGGGTGCAGGTCGCAGCCGCAGGCGCCCTCGGCCGCCGCCAGCAGCTGCTCGCCGCCGACATAGCCGTAGCGGTTCGCGGCGTAGTAATCGTGCAGAAAGCGGTCGAACGCGGCGTCGCCCATGCGCTGGCGCAGCGCCGCGAAGAACACCACCGCCTTGCCGTACACCAGCAGCACGTAGTTGTTGTTGAACTGGCTGTTCGGCTGCTGCACCGGCGCGTCGCGGCCCAGCGCCAGCGCGCGCCCGTAGCGCTCGCGGAAGCCATCGAGCTCGCGCGCCGCCGCCGCCGGGCCGGCCAGCTCTTCCTGGTACACCACCTGCGAGTAGCTGGCCAGCGCTTCGTCGAGCCACGCGGCGGTCTGCACGTCGTTGCCGACCTGGCTGTACCACCACTGGTGGCCGACCTCGTGCGCCACCGTCAGCTCGAGGCCCGGGTCGCCGCTGTACAGGTTTTGCTCGATCATGACCATGCCGGGGTACTCGACGCCCAGAAACGTGCCGGCGGCGATCTCGAGCACGTCGAGCTCGCGCAGCGGGTACGGGCCGTAGCGCTTGCCGAACGCTTCCACGGCTTTCACCGCCGCGTCGAGCGCCGCCCGCCCGCCGGCGGCATCTTCGGCGCGGTAGTACGAGTTGACGCGCGTGCCGGCGGCGTCGGCGCTGGCAACCTCGAACTGCGCCAGCGCGATCATGAAGTCGCGCTGCGGCCCGCTTACGATCCGCAGTGTCTGCGCCCCGCCGTCGGCGCGCTGCT
Source organism: uncultured Kouleothrix sp. (assembly GCA_937858455.1). GTDB lineage: Bacteria > Chloroflexota > Chloroflexia > Chloroflexales > Roseiflexaceae > Kouleothrix. Next base: position 1,966 of record CALLYN010000969.1, on the reverse strand, counting down.
CCACCACCACGCCGGTGGTGATCGGCCGCCAGCCCCCCGGCGCGCGCAGCGTCACGTCGAACAGCGCCGTCTCGCTGTTTACGAAATCGCCCTTGCCGTCGGGCCAGCCGATATCCCAGGCCCCGCCGCGCACCACTGCGGCGATCGGGAACGACGAGGCCAGCGCCAGCACGCCGCCTTCTTCGTTGAACGCGCCATACAGCCGCTGGCTGGCGTTCGCGGGCGCGCTCACCAGCCAACCGAGCGCCAGCGTGGTGCTCGCGCCGGGCGCCAGCGGGCGCGGCAGGTTCACGCGCAGCAGGTAGCGGCGCGCCTCGTACAGCACCTCGGCGGGCGCGCCGTCGACGTCCAGCGCGCGCACGTCGAGCCGCCCGCCAAAGTCGGGCAGGTTCGGGTACAGGTGCAGGTAGATCCGGTCGAGCGCGGCGCTGTCGCGGTTGGTGTACTCCAGCCGCATCTGGCCGGTCAGTGTGCGCGCGGCCGGGTCGATCGCCACGTCGAGCGTGTAGCGGTTCCACTCGCCGGCGCGCGCCAGGTCGGCCGCGAACTCGGGCCGCAGCGCAGCCGCCTGATCCTGCACATTCAGCGCGGCGGGCGCAGCTGCGGCAGTCGACACAGCTGTGGGCACAGCTGTGGGCGCGGCGGTGGGCGCAGCTGTCGGCGCGGCGGTGGGCGCAGCCGTCGGCACACCCGTCGGCGCAGCTGTGGGCACAACAGCCGGCACAGCAGTCGGCGCAACAGTCGCCACGGTCGTAGGCACGGCAGTGGGCACGGCCGTCGGCGCGGGTGGGGGTGCGCTGCAGGCGGCCAGGCAGCCAAGCAGCGCCACAAGCAGCCAGGTACGTTGCACGGCGGTTCCTCCATTGCCAGGGCACGAGGCGCGGGTATTATACCAAACGCGGCGCCGCGCTCCCAGGCGCGCCGGCCAATAACCAGGGCTCTGCAACGTCTTTCGACCCCTCCCCCTACCCCCTAAACCCTGTCAGGGGAGGGGGTAATCTGGCTGTGGTGCGGTCGCCGCTGCGACCGCACCACAGCCAACAATACTCCCCCCTCTTCCGCGCGGGAGAGGGGGGTAAGGGGGGTGAGGGCCGACGTTGCACAAGCTCTGCGCCAATAACTTGCCGTATGGCCAGGTTTCGGGGAAGGCAATGCCGCCGTGCCGGCGAGCAGCGCCCTACGCGCATGCCTCAGGGCGCGGCGGCAGCTGTACGAGCACCCTGAGGCATGCGCCACCAGCGCCGTACCGGCCACGGCGCTGGCTGCCGGCACATCCCGCCAGAAAAGCCCGGCGCGGGCGGGGCGTGCGGCGCAAGCACGGTGTGGTATACTTGCGCCGGTGAAAATGGACACATAGCGGGCGCGACCGTGATACCACCAGCCGAACTGCGCGAAATCGCCTTCTTCGCCGACCTCGACGACCAGACCATGGCCGATATTGCGCGGCGGGTGCAGCGCTGCGAGTACCGGCCCGGCGAGTATATTATGTTTGAAGGCGAGCAGCCGCCGGGGCTGTTCTTCGTGCAGCGCGGCCGTGTGCGGCTTTCGCGCACCGCGCCCGACGGCCGCGAGCAGGTGCTGGCGATGGTCGGCGCCGGCGAAAACTTCAACCCGGTGCCGCTGTTCGATGATCGGCCGAACCCCGCCACGGCGCGCGCCATGAGCCCGGTGCACTGCCTGCTGCTGCCGCGCGATGCGCTGCTGGCGCTGATCCGCCGGCACCCCGGCCTCGCGCTGGCGGCGCTACGCGAGCTGGCAGGCCAGCTGCGCGACCTGGTCGTGCTGGTCGAGGATCTGGCGTTTCGCTCGGTGCGCGAGCGCCTGGCACGCCAGTTGCTCCACGAGGCCGGCGAGGGCGCGGCTGTGCTGACGCACCAGGAGCTGGCCGAGCGCACCGGCACCGTGCGCGAGATCGCCGGGCGCGCGCTGCGCCAGCTGGCCCAGGACGGGCTGGTGCGCCTCGAGC
>CALLYN010000968.1 GCA_937858455.1 uncultured Kouleothrix sp. | reverse complement strand
ACCATCACCAAGATTTCTGCTGGGCGGCTGCGCCGCCCCCGAACCCCCACCAGAGATGATTTTGGCTTGCGCCCTCCAAGCCTCCCGCGCGCGAGGACACCGCGCTTATGTGAAGCAGCGGTATGGTATAGATTGTGCTACATATTTCACATAAACCTGGAAATGCCAGTGTAGTCCACAGCTCTGGGCGACGTAGCAATGATGGAGCGTGACCGATGAAGCAAGCGAAGAACACGATTTGCCTCTGGTACAATGGCGACGCCGAGGAGGCGGCGCGTTTCTACGCCGCGACCTTCCCCGACTCCTCTGTTGACGCGGTTCATCGCGCGCCGGGGGACTTTCCATCCGGCAAGCAGGGCGATGTGCTGACGGTTCAGTTTACCGTGATGGGCATCCCCTGCCTCGGCCTCAACGGCGGCCCGATCTTCCCGCACACCGAAGCATTCTCGTTTCAAATCGCCACCGCCGACCAGGCCGAGACCGACCGGTACTGGGATGCGATCGTCGGCAACGGCGGCGAAGAGAGTGCCTGCGGCTGGTGCAAAGACAAATGGGGTTTGTCGTGGCAGATTACGCCGCTGGCGCTGACGCAGGCGATCACCGATCCCGATCCCGCTGCCGCCAAGCGCGCATTCGACGCGATGATGCAGATGCAGAAGATCGACATCGCCACCATCGAGGCGGCGCGCCGTGGCTCATAGCCCAAGCAGATAGTGCCGCGAAATTGTTGGCGTGGTGGTGCGGTCGCTTTGCGACCGCACCACCACGCCAACCAGCGCAAGCGCGTAACCCCTACTCTTCTACCATTGCAGCGACGAGAGAAAGACGATCATCGCGCGATTTACCGCCTCCGGCTGCTCTTCATGCACCATATGGCCGGCCTTGTCGATGATCGTGAGCGAGGCATTCTTGATGTCCCGGCTGAAACGATGTGCCACATCGGTGCTGACAACCTTGTCGTTGTTGCCCCAGACGAGCAGCGTAGGAGCCGCGACCGAGCGAATGCGCCCAGGGTCGGGCAGCGAAAAACTCCAGTTCAGGGCTTGTGGCATCCAGTACCAGGCCGCCCGGCTGTTCGGGGTGCGGTTGATGTCACATATCTCCCCGATAAGCTCCGGGTCGTTTTGAAAGGGCGCGGGGTCGTAATAAAGCTCGTTCAAGAAGCTTTTTACGACGAACGGGTACGACGAAAACGACATTACGATGGCGCTGGGGAGCGCGTAGCGGTTGAGTGAAAGGCTGGCCGGTTTGTCTGCCTGCGGGTAGCCACCGGCGGCAATCAGTATCAGCCCAGCGGTCTTCTCCGGATAATCCAGGCTAAACTCAAGCGCAACCGTCCCGCCGAGCGACTGCCCTGCCACAACCGCGCGCTGGATCCCCATTGTTTCCATGAAGTCCTTGACAAATGCGGCGTAGGCTTTGTGCGTGTAGGCAAACGTCGGCGGCTTCTCAGAAAAGCCCGAACCAGGCAGATCCACCGTCCACACCTGGTACTTCTGGCTGAGCGGGCCGATATTATTGCGCCACGTGCTGGTGTGGCTCCCGCCGGCCGGGATCAAGATCAGCGGCGCACCAGAGCCGTAGGTCTCATAGTAGGCGTCGATCCCCTGAACCGAGACGAAACGCCCTTTTTTCGCCAGCGCGTGCGTAGGGATGGGCGGGATGAGCGACCAGATTCCCCAGTGCATCAATAGGAGCAGCACAACCGCCCCCGCTGCCATCGCGCCTCGTGTCACCAAAAACTTGATCAGCCGGTACGCGTTTCGCAGCGCCGATGCGTTTGAAACGCGAACGCCCGCATTGCTCGACATACATCACTCCTATGTCTCCAGAAAAAGCTTACGTAGGCAGAAGAGAACGCCGCGTAATACCAAATTCGCTTGATTACGTACACTTTGGTGGGGGTTTGGGGGCAGCTTCGCCGCCCCCGAAATTTCTTTTTCTTGTGCGGCGCCCGGCAAAGCCGGGCGCCGCACAAGAAAACCCAAGTAATCAAACGGAATTGGTATTATACAGCGCCGTGTAGGGCTTGTCCACCACTCTGCCGGGCGCTGTGCTATAATCACGCTTCGCCCCGATCGGCACGCCCGTAATGTGCTATAATCTCGCGGCACTTGAAATCGTGAAGCGCTGTCGTGGGACCGTCGCATGTCTCTGACCGCGTCTGCAACAGAGCCGGTTGGCACCATGACACAGTCCTCGATGGCATTCGAGGCCACAGCTGCCGTGCGCCCGTTTGTGAAGTGGGCCGGCGGCAAGGGCCAGCTTCTGCCCGAGCTATCGCGCCGCCTGCCGCGCCAGTTTCGGCGCTACCACGAGCCGTTCGTAGGCGGCGCGGCGCTGTTTTTTTTCCTGCACAATGCCGGCCGGCTGCGCTACGGCGCGACGCTGAGCGACTACAATCCCGAGCTGGTGCTGTGCTACCGCGCGGTTCGCGACGATGTCGAGGCGCTGATTGTGGCGCTGAAGGAGCACGAGCGCTTCCGGCTCGATCGCGATTACTTCATGGCCGTGCGCGGCTGGGATCGCCAGCCCGATTTCGCCCACCGCAGCGCTGTCGAGCGCGCCGCCCGCACGATCTTCCTCAACCGCACCTGCTACAACGGCCTGTACCGCCTGAACAACAAGGGCCAGTTCAACGCGCCGTGGGGCTACTACAAGAACCCGCTGATCTGCGACCCCGAGAACATGCGCGCCGCCAGCGCCGCGCTTCAGCAGGTCGAGCTGAGCGTGGGCGATTTTGGCGACGTGGCGGCGCGCGCCGAGCCCGGCGACCTGGTGTACTTCGACCCGCCGTACGTGCCCATGAGCGCCACCGCCTCGTTTACGCACTACACTGGGCAGACGTTCGGCCCCGACGACCAGCGCCGGCTTGCGCGGCTATTCGACGACCTGATGGCGCGCGGGGTGTACGTGATGCTCAGCAACTCGCACACGCCGCTCTCGCGCGAGCTGTACGCCGCCCACGCCGTGCGCTCCGACGTGGTGCTGGCGAGCCGCAAGATCAACTGCGATGGCCGCAAGCGCGGCAGCGTCGAAGAGCTGATCGTGTGCGGCTATGCGCCAGGGACGTAAGCGTGAGCAGGCTATGCCAGTACGCATTCTGATTGCCGACGACCACCCGATCGTGCGCGAGGGGTTGAGCGCGGTGCTCGAGACCCAGCCGGATTTCGCGATCGTCGGGATGGCCGCCAGCGGCGCGGCGGCGGTGGCCCAGGCGGCCGAGCTGCGGCCCGACGTGATCCTGCTCGATCTGGCGCTGCCCGAGCTGGATGGCGTGGCCGCGCTGCGCGCGATCCGCGCGCATACCCCCGACGCGCGGGTGCTGATCTTCACTGCCTTCGATACTGACGAGCGCATTCTGGCGGCGGTGCAGGCCGGCGCGCAGGGCTACCTGCTGAAAGGCGCGCCGCGCGACGAGCTGTTTCAGGCCATCCGGGTGGTGCACGCGGGCGGCTCGCTGCTGCAGCCGGTTGTGGCGGCGCGGCTGCTTCGCCAGGTGAGCGGCCCGCCCGAGGCGCTCACCGAGCGCGAGCTTGAGGTGCTGCGGCTGCTGGCCAGGGGCCGGCAGAACAAAGAGATCGCCAGCGAGCTGGTGATCAGCGAGCGCACGGTGAAGTTCCACGTGTCGGCGATTCTGGCCAAGCTCGGCGTCGGCAATCGCACCGAGGCGGTCGGCAAGGCCGCGCAGCTTGGCTTGATCGAGCTGTAGCGGCCAAGATTGAAAAGCGAGAGCGAGGGGCATCGCCCCTCGCTCTCGCTTTTCCGGCGGATCGCGGCTACGCAGGATGGCCGATTGCTCTACGCTCCACGCTTAATCGCTCTGCGCTCTGCTATCGTCGCCGCCGATCACGGCAACGGCTTCGATCTCTACCAGCATCGCCGGCACGATCAGCTCGGCGCGCACAAGGGTGGTGGCCGGTCGGATGCTGCCGAACACCTCGCCATGCGCGCGCGCTACTGCTTCCCAGTCGGCGATGTCGCGCACGAACATCCGCGTCCGCACTACGTCGCCGAGCGAGGCGCCAGCCTCGGCTAGCGCCGCGGCGATCTTGTTCAGCACGTAGCGCGCCTGCCCAGCCGCATCGCCGGGGTGCTGCACGGCGCCGCTTGCGTCGGCCGCGGTGGTTCCCGCAACATACACATGGTTGCCGACACGCACCGCCCGTGAGTAGCCGGCCAGCGCCTCCCAGGGCGTGCCGCTCGATATGTTCTGGCGTGCCATCGCTTTCCTCCAAATACCAAGAGTCGCGAGCCGCCTCGCAGCGGTGCCGGCTCGCGATGCTCGGCGGCTGGGCTGCCTGATCTGCGGCTACTCGACCACGTAGAGCTCCTGGAAGCCGCGTGTCAGCGGCTCGCCGGCGCTCTCGCCTACCACCACCACATCTTCAACGCGGCAGCTGAGCTGGCCCGGCAGTGTGATGCTCGGCTCGACGGTGAAGCACATGCCTGTGCGCAGTGCCGTGTGGTCGCTGGCAGTCAGGAATGGCGGCTCATGCACATCCATGCCGATGCCGTGGCCCAGGCGGTGCCGGAACGCCTCGCCGTAGCCGGCCTCGGCGATCACGGTGCGCGCGTCGGCGTCGGCCTGCGCGCAGCTATTGCCGGCGCGCAGCGCGGCGATGCCGGCGGCCTGCGACGCCATGATCAGCGCGTGCACGCGACGGTACTCGGCGCCAGGCTCGCCGAAGAACACCGAGCGCCCGAAGTCGTAGCAGTAGCCGTCGTACACCGCGCCAAAGTCGAACGAGATCGCCACCGGCGCGTCGAGCGGCAGCAGCAGCGTCTCGTCGCGGTTGTGGAAGTCGAACGGGTGGGTCGGGCCCATGTTGTAGAAGCTGGTGACAAACGAGGGCGCGGCCGAGCCGTGGCGCTTGAGCTGGTAGTTTACCTCGCTGATCAGGTCGAGCGTGGTCATGCCGTGGCGCAGCTTTGGCAGCACATCCGCGAACGCTGCCTCGGTGATCGCGCCGGCCTGGCGCATGGTCGCCAGCTCGTCGGCGTCTTTGATCAGCCGCAGCGGCCGCATGATCGGCGCGGCCGACACGAGGCGCGCGGCCGGGCGCAATGCCTGGATGCCCAGCAGGGTCTCGGCCCAGGCGCGGTCGTCGAGCGCGACCGTGGCG
>CALLYN010000967.1 GCA_937858455.1 uncultured Kouleothrix sp. | reverse complement strand
TGGCGGCGCTGGCCGGCGTATGGTGGTGGAGCGGCCCGAGCGAGGCCGCGCGCCAGGTGGTGTATGCCGTGCCGCCAGGCACCGCCGCGCGCCTGGCCGCCGGCCAAGCCGTCGAGGTGCTGCCGGCGACGATCAACCTGACGCTCAACCAGCACGACATCCTGGTGATTCGTAACGACGACACCCAGCCGGTGCAGATCGGCCCATTCACGATCGACCCTGGCCAGCGCTTCGTGCAGCGCTACTACAACCGCGGCACCTACGAGCTGCTCTGCACTATTCACGCCGACCAGCGGCTACGCGTGATTGTGGAATAGGCGCGCTATGGCTCTGATTTTGCCAGAACTTACGCACTTGCATTATTCCGCGTCCTGAAGCCGCAAGATTGAGCCTGCGGCAGTATGCCTTCTGTGTGCGGTTTTTCCGCGCGGCGTGCGGAAAAACCGCATACAACTGGAGAACGAGTATGAGCACATCATCAGAGCGCGGCCGCGCGGTACGCTCCGCGCCACGCCAGGGCCCGCTGCCGCAGCACCACAACGCGATTGTGGCAGCCGAGGCCGGGCGCTGCGCCGCCGACCAGAACGCCTTCTGGGAGATGCACCGCCTGCTGTTTGCCAACCAGGCCGAGTGGGCCGATCAGCCGCAGCCGCTCACGCAGTTTCTCGGCTACGCCGGCGCGCTCAAGCTGAACGCCGCCAGCTTCCGGCAGTGCCTCGACAGCCACAGCCACCGCAGCGAGGTGCTGGCTTCGCAGCAGGCCAGCTACCAGGCGAACATCCAGCAGACGCCGACTTTCGTGATTGGCGGGCGCCAGTACCTGGCATCCGAGCTGCGCGCGGCGGTCGACGCGGCGCTGCAGGCCAAGGCGCGCTGAGCAGGCAAAGGAGGCCCCTGATGAATCCCTATCGGCTGCCCCAGCGCGCCTACGCGCTGCCCGACGCCAGCGCCGACGCCGAGCTGATGCGGCGCGTCTGCATGCACGACGAGGCCGCGCTGCGCGAGATCTACCAGCGCCATCGCCGGCTGGTGGCGCGCGTCGCCTGGCAGATCACCCGCGACGAGACCACGGCGGACGAGGTGGTGCAGGATGTGTTTCAGGCCGCCTGGCAAGCGGCCGCGCGCTTCGAGCCGGGTGGCAGCATCGCGACATGGCTGGCGGCAATCGCGCGCAATCGCGCCGTCGACGCGCTGCGCTCGAAGTTGTATCGCCAGCGCCAGCGCGAAGAGTGGCTGGGCGACCCACACGTGGCCGGCGCGCTCAGCGCGGCCGACACCCCCGAGGCGCTGCTGGTGCTGCACGAGAGCCTGCGCACCACGCTGGCGCGGCTTGCGCCGCAGATGCGCGCCACGGTCGAGCTATACCTGTACGCCCAGCTCTCGCCCGACGAGATCGCGCAGTGCGCCGGCCTATCGGTGAGCGTGGTGCGGCGGCGTCTGCGCTACGGGCTGCACAAGCTGCGCGATCAGCTCGCGGCCGAGCCTAGCTATGCGCCTGCGCGGGACGCCTGATACCAACTCCGTTTGATTACTTGTGTTTTCTAGTGCGGCGCCCGGCTTTGCCGAGCGCCGCACTAGAAAAAGAAATTTGGGGGCGGCTTCGCCGCCCCCAAACCCCCACCAAAGTGTAAGTCATCAAGCG
>CALLYN010000966.1 GCA_937858455.1 uncultured Kouleothrix sp. | reverse complement strand
AACAGCCGGGCCAGCGCCGGCGAGTAGTGCAGCCGGGCAGTCTGCTCGGCGCCAAGGATGCTGTTGATCCGCGCGCGCGCGCGCCGCACGTCGTGCTGGGCTGCGCGCAGCCACAGGCGCTGGTAGCCGGTAGGCGGCACCGGCGGCGCCGACACCAGCTGCAGCGCCGGCTCGGCCGGGCGCTGCGGCGCGCGAAATTCGATCAGGCCGGCGTGGCGCAGCACCTCGCGGCTCACGGTCTGGCGGTATTCAGCAGTGTCGACCGTCGCGGTGATGTAGACGTTGGGAGGGATGACCGGCTGGCAGTCGGCAGGAAAGCCTGGCAAATTGAGCCGCTTTGCGCCGTTGGGCGTCACCTGCAACAGCATCTCGAAGTAGTAGTCGAGGTCGGCCGGGTGGAGTGCGTCGAAGCACACCATGTAGGCCTTGCCGAAGTTGTTTGGTGCGGCCGCCTCTTGCAGCAGCTCGATGAATCGCCACGAGCTAAAGTGCTCTTGCAGTGTGCGGTAGTAGCGATCTTTGCCGGTAGCATTGGCCCAGCTTCCGGCGCCGCTGATGCACTGGTACTGTGGGCTATCGCGCCCGACCAGCGCCTCGGCGAACAGGCGCGCCAGCTCGGTTTTGCCTTGGCCGGCCACGCCCGTCAGAATAACAAACGGGTTGGTTTTCAGCGAGACGTAGTAGTTGACGATCAGTGCCCGCGGCAGATCGCACCCGCCTGAGCGAATGACCCCGACGATATGCTCGAGCAGCTGCTGCTCGCCGCACGCGGCGCCGCGCGCCTCGCGGCAGATCGTCTGGGCTAATGGGCTGTGATTACGCCAATGCGGCACCAACGCCAACTTCCCCAGGCCATCGGCGGCCTGCCCACCGGCGTCATCGGCGGCGGTTTCCTGGAAGTATTCCAGCATCAGGCTGTCCTCACCTCTTGTGTATCGCGCGGCTGCGCTCGATCACCGTCGACCGGCCGGCGCCGCGCTTCTATAAATCATCTCCAGCGGCGCATGCTAGCCGCCGCAAGCTTATTTTACCATTTATTGGCGCTGCCGCCGCCCGAGTGCTGCTGGTTCGTGGCCCGGCTGGTGAAACCCTCTGTACTCATACACACGCGCGCGCGGCATATGGTTCATTCTCTTTACATGTTTTACAATTTTTCGTGCTCTGGCCGCGCTGCCACTCTGCCGAAGCGCGAAAAAGCATCTGCGGGGCGGTTTTGCCGCCCCCACAGATGCATCAAGCAGGAGGATTGA
>CALLYN010000965.1 GCA_937858455.1 uncultured Kouleothrix sp. | reverse complement strand
CGGCGTAATCCTCGGCACCGAGACGGATCTCGCGCTCGCGGGCACGGGCGTCTTCCTCTCGGACGGCGCGACCAACGTGATGCCCGTCGCGCCGCACAAGGCGCCGAAGGGCGCGGCGCTCTCGCCCGAGCTCGAGGCGAAGAACCTCGAGTCCGTGCACGCCGCGTGGCGGCTCGCGTACGGACACATCCAGGGCTCGCTGCAGAACGGCATCTACCAGGGCTGGGACCTCCACCCGGGGCAGCTGCCGATCCGCTACGCCGCTTGCTACGCCTTCTTCCTCGAGGGCTTCTCGGCGGCCGCCGACCGGCTGCGCAACTTCGTCGAGAAGGCCGCGCAGGCGACGCTCGTCGGCGACGTGTTCGACGACGCGGCGACGGGACAGGGCCTGCTCAACTACTTCCTGCGCGGTCTCTCGAGCGGCGCCGTCTCGCTCGACGAGCTCGCGGTCACGGGCCTCACGCCCGAGGACGTCCGCACGCGCTCGTTCGTGAAGATCCTCGCCGCACGCACGAAGCGCTGAGGCGCGCGTGCTCTCCGAGTGGCTCCACTACGCGACGCGCCTCTTCCACCTGATCGCGGGGATCATGTGGATCGGGACGTCCTTCTACTTCGTCTGGCTCGACTACGCGTTCGTCCCGCCGGGTGAGAAGAAGGACGGCGTCGTCGGCGAGACGTTCATGGTGCACGGCGGCTTCTTCTACCGCGTGGAGAAGCAGCAGCCGACCGTGATGCCGAAGGTGCTGCACTGGTTCAAGTACGAGGCGCTGCTGACGTGGGTGAGCGGGATGTTCCTGCTCGGCCTCGTCTACTGGGCGGGCGGCGCGGGCGCGCTCCTCGGTCGCGCGACGTTCCCGATGACGCAGTGGACGGCGATCGGCCTCTCGGTGGGGTCGCTCGTCGTCGCGTGGCTCGTCTACGACCTCCTGTGGCGCTTCGTCGGCGCGAAGCTCCCCGCCGTCGCGCTCGTGCTGTCGCTCGCGCTGCTCGCCGGCGCGATCGTCGGCTACTGCCTCGTCTTCCCCGGGCGCGCCGCGTTCATCCACGTCGGCGCGATGCTCGGCACGGTGATGATCGCGAACGTGTGGATGCGCATCCTGCCGAACCAGCGCCGGATGATCGCCGCGAGCCTCGAGGGCAAGGAGCCCGACTGGGCGCGCGGCGCCTGAGCGCGCAGCGCGCTGAGTGGCCAGGCGTGCGGAGGCGGGTCTAGGCCGTGGGCTGGAGCACATAGCCTACGCCTGCCACCGTCACCACGTACTCGGGCTCGGCGGGGTTCTGCTCGATCTTCTGGCGCAGCCGGTGCACGAGCTGCTTGAGCAGCTGCTTGTCGCCGAGGCCGCGGTAGCCCCACACGTGGCTGGCGAGGCGGTCGGCGGCGATCGGGTGGCCGGCGTTGGCCAGTAGGTACTGCAGCAGCCGGAACTCCAGGCTGGTGAGGCGCACCGGCAAGCCGCGCACGCTCACCGACTGGCGCTCGACATCGAGCGTCAGGTCGCCGGCGCTCAGCGGCGCGGGGCGGTCGATATCGGCGCGGCGCAGCAGCGCGCGCACCCGCGCCAGCAGGGTGCGCGGGCTGAACGGCTTGGTGAGGTAGTCGTCGGCGCCGCCGTCGAGGCCGTGCACCTGGTCTTCCTCGCTGTTGCGCACCGTCAGCATCATGATCGGCGTGGCGGCCTCGGCGCGGATGCGCCGGCACACCTCGAAGCCGCTCAGCGTCGGCAGGTTCACGTCGAGGATCACCAGGTCGGGCTGCTCGCGCGCAAAGTCTGCCAGCGCCGCGCCGCCGTCGGCGCTCTCGATCACCAGGTAGCCGGCCTGGCGCAGCGCAAAGGCGATCAGCCCCAGCAGCTCGAGGTCGTCGTCTACCACCAGTATTTTCATTGCTGCTCCTAGCGTGTACTGCTGATTTGTTTTTTGTGTACGGTTGCGGCGAGGCCGCGCGGGGCGGCTAACCGGCTGCGATCGGCAGCGTCACGCGTACGCGCGTGCCCTGGCCGCTGCTCTCGGCCGCGACGGCGCCGCCGTGGCGCTCGACGATCGACTGGACAATCCACAGGCCCAGGCCCACGCCGTTTTGCTCGGGCTCGTCGCCGTGCGAGCGCACAAACCGGCCAAACAGCGCGCCGGCGGCCGAGGCCGGCATGCCCGGCCCCTGGTCGGCCACCCACAGCGTCACATCGCGCGGGCCAACCGCGCCGCCAACCGCGATCGACGAGCCATCGGGCGCGAACTTGTTGGCGTTGGCCAGCAGGTTCACGAACACCTGCGTTAGCAGCGGCGCGTCGCCCTCGATTGGCGGCAGCGGGAACGGCAGCTCGATGCTGGCGTGCTGGCCGCGCTGCACCAGCAGCGGGCGCGTCAGCTCGAGCGCGTCTTCGATCACTTCGTCGAGCGCGACCGGCCGGCGGCGGATGGCGAAGTGGCCGGACTCGATCCGCGCGCTCTCGAGCAGGTTATCGATCAGCTGGGTGAGCCGCAGCGTGCCGCGCTGCAGCGACAGCACCAGCTGGCCGATCTGCTCGGTGCTCAGGGTTGGCAGCTGGTCGAGCAGCAGCTCGATCGAGGCGAGCTGGGCCGAGAGCGGCGTGCGGAACTCGTGCGAAATATTGGCCAGCACCGCGTCGCGCAGGCGCCGCACCATCTCGCGCTCGGTCTCGTCGCGCAGCACCTGCACCTGCTGGTCGGCGGCGAATGGCGCGCTGGTGATCACGACCGTGCGCCGGCGGCCGTCGGGCAGCAGCACGTGCTCGGTAGCCTGCGCGCCGTCGCGGAAGCGCGCGTGAATGATCGGGCAGTGCTCGGCGCACGGCCGCGTGCCGTCGGGCATGCGCGGGTTGAGCACGTCGCCGCAGAAGCGGCCGACTATGTCGCCCGGCGCGCGCCCCAGCAGCGCGGCGGCCTGCGGGTTGACAAACCTGATCGCGCGCTCGCGGTCGACGCTGAATACGCCTTCGATGATCCCGGTGATGATCGCCTGCGACTCGGACTGGCGCCGGTGCAGGTCGGCCGTCAGGCGCAGCAGCTGCCAGCGCATCTCTTCGAGCGTGCTGGCGAGCGTGCCGATCTCGCCGCCGGGGGCGACCGCGATTGGCGTGGCCAGGTCGCCGCGCCCGATCCGCGCCGCCGCGCCGGTGAGTGTTTCGAGCGGTTTGGCCAGCCGCCGGCCGAGCAAAAAGCTCGTGAGCCCGGCCAGCACTGCCACGCCAAGCGCGATCAGCAGCAGGTTGCGGCTGAGCTGGCCGAGCGACTGCTCGACGCTGGTGGTGGGCAGGCTGGCCACAATCGTGCCGGCCGGCGCGCCGTCGGACGCGGCCAGCGGCACGCGCGCCTGGAACAGCCCCAGGTCGTCGTTGCGCGTGGCCGTGATGTCGGCGCCGGCGCTTGGGTCGGCGATCGTGATGGTGACGCCCAGGTCGTCGCCCAGCGCCTGGGCAAACGCGGCGTCGAGCGGCTGCACGACCAGCACGTGCGCGCCGGCCATGCCGGCAACATCGGCGCGCGCCACCAGTATGGGCGGGTCGGCCGCGCCGGCGCGGAAAAAGAACGGGTTTGCCGCGCCCAGGCGCGCCGCGATCGTATCCCAGGGCACGCCAGCGTCGCTCGCGGCGAGCAGCCGGTCGTCGCGCAGCAGCGCGCAGCCGCCCTGCCCGCTGGTGCGGCCAAACTGCGCCAGAAAGCGCCCAAGCTCGGCGTTGTCGCCGGCGTTGAGCAGGCGCAGCAGCGTCGGGCGCTCGGCCAGCAGCTGGGCATTTGTCAGCGCGCCCGCGCCGGCGCGGGCGATCTCCTGGCGCGCGGTCGT
>CALLYN010000964.1 GCA_937858455.1 uncultured Kouleothrix sp. | reverse complement strand
TATTCGGGTGCAGGCTATGCGCCGGGTCGTAGCGCCGCAGCGCCGCGCGCGCGATATACGTGCCCTCCAGCTCGGCCGACCACGGCGTATCGAGCGCCGCAATGTCGTCGTGCATCGCCTGCAGCGCCGCGAACTGCGCGCCCGACAGCTCGGCATCAACGACGACGACGAAGTCGACATCGCTGGCGTCGTCGAAGTCGTCGCCGGTGATCGAGCCTTCGAGGTACAGGCCTACGAGCTGCGCGCCCAGGATCGCGCGCACGCGCGCGAGCAGCGCATCGAGCAGCGCGACGATCGCCGGGCGCGCGGCCAGGTGCGGGTTGTGCATCATAGCGGCTACTTCGCGGCGGTTGCAGGCTCGTCGGCCGCCGGCCTGGCCGGCACAAAGCGCGAGAGCAGAATGCCCAGCTCGTACAAGAGGTACATCGGCACCGCCAGCAGCAGCAGGTTGTAGGGGTCGCCAGTGGGGGTGATTATCGCCGCTACGATCGTAATAATCACAATCGCATAGCGGCGGGTGCGGCCGAGCATAGCGGTATTGACGATCCCGAGCCGCGCCAGCAGGTAGATCACCGCAGGCAGCTCGAAGATCACGCCATTCCACAGCAGCAGCGTGGCCACCGTCGAGATAAAGCTCTCAAACGTCGGCTGCGCCTCGATCCGCGTCGTAGTGCCGAAGGTGAACAGGAACTGCAGCGCGGCCGGGATGGTGAAGAACCAGCCGAACGCCAGGCCGGCTATGAACAGCTCGGTGACGAACGGCAGCGCGGTGAACAGGATGCGCTTTTCGTGCGGCAGCAGGCCAGGGATGAAGAACGCAATCAGCTGGTAGATGATCACCGGGATGGCGATCGCCACGCCAATCACCAGCGCGATGCGCATGTAGTTGACGAATGCCTCGGCCGGCTCGATGAACTGCAGCTTGATCTCGGCCGGCACGAAGTGGCCGATCAGCAGGTTCGGCAGCGTATCGCCCAGCAGCCACGAGCTATTAACGATCCAGAAGCCGACGAGCGTGCCGACGAGCACCGCCAGCAGCGCTTTGGTCAGCCGGCCGCGCAGCTCGATCAGGTGTGGCGCGACGCCGGCCCAGAAATCGCCGAGCGACTGGAAGCTAGCGAGCGTATCGGCGTCGATCTCGGTGGCCTCGACCACCTCGGGCGTGTCGCGGATCAGCACGCGCACCAGCAGGGCGATCAGCAGCGGCGTGCCGAGCAGCAGCACCAGCAGGCCGATCACCAGGAAGAATTGTGAATTGCTCATGGGCGGGCCTCTTCGGTCGCGATCGGTTCGGCTGCCGGCGCCGGTGCGCCTTCGGCGGGCAGGTGCACGCCCCACGAGGGCGGCTGCCAGCTGGCGTCGAGCGCGCCGCTGCGGCGCAGCTGCTCTTGCAGCGCGAACAGGTCGCTCATGATCGCCTGGAGCCGCACCTCGATCGACGCGAGCGTATCGGGTGGCGCGGCTTGTGGGGCTGGCTCGGGCTCGGGCTCGGGCGCCTGCGTGGTGGGGTACGTCGTCCAGGCTTCGGGCAGCTTGAACGGCTCTTCGGCTGGCGGCGCAGGGGCGTCGGCCGGGCTTTCAGGCGTGGCGAGCTTGGGTGGCGCGATCGAGCCGATCTCGTGCAGCTCGGTGCGCGCCGCAGTCGTGAGCGACTCGACCGACTCCTCGATCTGGCGCGCCGCGCCGATCACTTCGTCGCGCACGCTCTGGACTTCGAGCAGGCTAGTGCGCAGCGACGCAAGCTCCTGCTCGATCTCCTGGCGCGCCCGCAGCACCATTGCGGCGTCGGGCGAGCTTTGCAGCCAGTTGCGGCCGCGCACCAGCAGCCTGCCAGCCTGGCGCGCCAGGTCGGGCAGGCGCTCGGGGCCAACCACCACCAGCAGCACCACCAGTATCAGAATAAACTCGCCTGGCCCAATGCCCAGAATTTCCATGACGCAGCCTCAAAAAGAAACCGCCGAGCCGCAGACAACGGCGAAGCGCCGGCTTCGCGTTCCCTACGTTCTCTGCGGTCGTGCAGTCGGTGGCCGGATGCTGGGGCTAGCCTGCAGCCGAGTGCGAGTCGATATAATCGATCGCATCCTGAACCGTCAGGAGCTTCTCGGCGTCTTCGTCGGGGATCTCGACGCCGAACTCTTCCTCAAGCGACATGATCATCTCGACTAGGTCGAGCGAGTCGGCGTTCAGATCGTCGGTGAAACGCGCCGACGGCACAATTTTCGCCTCTTCGACGCCGAGCTGCTCGGCGACAATGTGCTTCAGGCGGGTTTCCATTTCGGGCGATGGCATGGGAAATGCTCCTTTCAACAGCCTGGTTGAGAATATGCCTGTGTAAGATACCGACAGCGCAGACGCCGCAAGCGCGGCGCCTACCCCAGCACAACCGGCTACTCGCTATACCCTTCGATATAGCGCGTCACGACTGTGCCGAGCACACCGTTCACAAAACGGCTGGAATTATCGCTGCCGAACTGCTTTGCCAGCTCGACGGCCTCGTTGATCACCGCTTTGACCGGCGTCTTCTCTGCTTCATCGATCAGGATTTCGTAGAGCGCGATCCGCAGGATGGCCTTGTCGACGCCAGGCATCTGGTTGACTGGCCAGCTTGGCGCGGCTTCTTCGATGATCCGGTCGAGGTACGAGTAGTGCTCCCACACCCCGAACACCAGCTGGCGCAGAAAGCGTTCGCCTTCGGGCGGCAGCAGCTCTTCGGCGATCCAGCGCGCCACCACTTCGTCGGGCGCGTGGTCGGTGGCATCGAGCTCGAACAGGGCCTGGAGCGCAATAGTGCGAACGCGGTGGCGCAGGCTAGGCATTGCCCGCCTCCACGTCTTGAATGTACACGTTCACTTCGCGTACCGCCATACCAGCCAGCTCTCGTATCACTGCCGCCACGGTAGCCTGCACCGCCATGCCCACGTCGAGCAGGTTGGTGCCGGCCTGGGCGATCAGGTAGCAATCGGCACTTACGCCATCGGCGGCCACGCGCAGCGCGACACCGTCGCCGCGCAGGCCTGGGCGTGCGCGCGGCGCGCTGCCGAGGCGTGCAATGCCCGGCACCTCGCGCACCGCCATCACCACCAGGTTGCTTAGCACATGCGGTGCCACTGAAACGTTTCCGGCCGCCTGCGTCACGTTGCCTGGCCTTTCTGGCGCTGGATCAGGTTTGGCAGAAAGCTCAGGTCGATCGTGCCGCGCCGAAAATCTGGCTCGTCCAGCAGTGCGAGCTGAAAGGGCATGCTGGTTTTCACGCCGGTGATAATACACTCGCTCAGCGCGCGCTGCATCCGCGTCAGCGCTTCGTCGCGGTCCTGCCCCCAGGTGATGATCTTGGCGAGCAGCGAGTCGTAGGTACCGGGTGGCGTATAGCCGGCGTAGATGTGCGAGTCGACGCGTACGCCTGGCCCGCCCGGCGGAAGAAAGAACTCGACCTCGCCGGCCGACGGCAAGAAATCGCGCTCGGGATCTTCCGCATTGATACGGCACTCGACCGCATGCCCGCGTATTCTAACGTCTTTCTGAGTCAGCGTCAAGCGTTCGCCGGCGGCGATACGTAGCTGCCACTTCACCAGATCGACGCCGGTAATCAGCTCGGTGACGGGATGCTCGACCTGGATGCGCGTGTTCATCTCCATGAAGTAGAAGTGCCCGTCGGGCCCGAGCAGGCACTCCATGGTTCCGGCATTGGTGTAGCCGATTGCGCGCACGCCGCGCATGGCCGCATCGCCCATGGCCGCGCGCAGGTCGGCATTCACCGCCGGCGAGGGGCCTTCTTCGATGATCTTCTGGTGCCTGCGCTGGATCGAGCAGTCGCGCTCGCCCAGGTAGATCGCGTTGCCGTAGCTGTCGGCCAGCACCTGGATCTCGACGTGGCGCATGCCGGTGAGGTAGCGCTCGAGGTACAGGTCGCCCTGGCCGAACGCGGCCTCGGCCTCGGCCTTGGCGGTGGCGTAGGCGCGCGCCAGCTCGGATTCTTCCTGCACCACGCGCATGCCGCGCCCGCCGCCGCCGGCCACCGCCTTGAGCAGCACCGGGAAGCCGATCTCGCGCGCCAGCTCGCTGGCCTCGTCGACGCTGCGCAGCGCGCCGTCGGAGCCAGGGATCACCGGCATGCCGGCGGCGCGCATCGTCTGGCGGGCCACGGCTTTATCGCCCATCAGGCGGATGGCCTCGGGCGAGGGGCCGATAAACGTGAGGCTGCACTCCTGGCAGATCTCGGCGAAGTACGGGTTCTCCGACAGAAAGCCGTAGCCAGGGTGCACCGCGTCGCAGCCGGTGATCAGCGCGGCGGTGATCAGCGCGGGGGTGTTGAGATACGAGCGCGCCGGCGCGGCCGGGCCGATGCACACGGCCTCGTCGGCCAGGCGCACCGCCAGCGAGTCGCGGTCGGCCTGCGAGTAGGCGACAACCGCGCGCACGCCCAGCTCCTGGCAGGCGCGCACGATCCGCACGGCGATCTCGCCGCGGTTTGCGATCAGTATTTTATCAAACATATATCTTCAATATTGGCGCGGGCGGCGCAGCCCTTGGCCGTGCCGCCCGCGCATAGTGGGGGTGCGAGGCGGCCTCCGCCCCACACCCCCACCATAAAGCTACTGCATCACCATGCCACCGTCGACGGTGAGTGTCTGGCCGGTGATATAGGCGGCGGCGTCGGAGGCCAGGAAGCACACCAGGTTGGCGACGTCCTGGGGTGTGCCCATCCGGCCGAGTGGGATGTTTTCGAGGATGGCGGTTTTGATCTGATCGCTCAGCACGCCGGTCAGCTCGGTCTCGATATAGCCTGGCGCGACGGCGTTGACGGTAATGCCGCGCGAGGCCATCTCGCGGGCGGTGGATTTTGTGAAGCCGACGATGCCGGCCTTGGCGGCGGCGTAGTTCGCCTGGCCGGCGTTGCCCATCAGGCCTACCACCGAGGTGATGTTGATGATCCGCCCGCCGCGGGCCTTGCCCATGGGCCGCAGCGCCGCCTTGGTGCACAGAAACACGCCGCGCAGGTTCGTGCTGATCACGGCGTCGAAGTCGTCTTCCTTCATGCGCAGCAGCAGCGTGTCGCGGGTGATGCCAGCGTTGTTCACCAGGATGTCGAGGCGGCCGTAGCGCTCGATCACCGCCTTGAACAGCCGCTCGACCTCGGCGGCCTGGCTGATGTCGGCCTGAATGGCGCTGGCCTGGCCGTCGGCGGCGGCGATCGCCTGCAGCACTTCATCGGCCGCTGCGGCGTTGCCCTTGTAGTTCACCACCACCGTCGCCCCGGCGGCGGCCAGCGTGGTTGCGATCGCCCGGCCGATCCCGCGCGAGCCACCGGTGACGAGCGCGACCTTGTCGTTCAGGTTGAGCTGCATCCTACACTCCGTGATGTATGATGTACGAATGTGGCTCCGCGATCGGCCGCAGCGGCGTCGCAGAGCCCGAGATGCACATCCAGCGCCTACTTCTCGGCAATCTCAAACAGCGTCTGCCCGTCGATCAGCGCCAGCGGCCGGCCGCGCGCGGTTTTGGCTACATTCGGCTGGAACTCGGTCGATACCACCACCGCGCCCTTGCGGCAGCCCTCGCGCTTCATGTCCTGCAGCAAGCTCTCGACCGTGCCCACGCCGACTTTATCGGCCACGCTCAGGCGCAGGTGCCACGGTTCGCCCTCGTGCTCGAACCACATGTCTAGGTGCTTGTCTTTGTCGATGAAGCGGTAATCTTTGAACGTGAAGCCCTGCTTGGTGAACAGGTTCTTGACATAGGTGCCGAGCTGCGGCAGCGACAGGCCGCGGATATCGCTGGCCTCGCGGATGCTGCCGGGGCGCTGCAGCTGCCCGCCGCGGTTGTCGACTTCGTCGCGCACTTTGCGGTTGCGCTCCTCGGTGCGGCCGGCCATCGAGGTGCCGAACGTGCAGAACGCCACCAGCGAGAACAGCGTGAAGCCGGCGAGCTGCGCCCAGATCTGCAGCAGCGTGAAGTTTGCGGCCTGCTCGCCGAGGGCGCCCTGCATAGCGGTGCGCAGCGGCGTCAGGAAGATCAGCGCCGCCAGCGCCACCGCGCCGGTGACGCCGCCCAGCAGGCCGGTGACAAAGCCGTGAAGGCCGTAGTGCTGGCGCACGCGCCGGCCCAGCAGCAGGCCGGTGCCCACCGGCACGATCCCGGCGATCAGCGAGAGCGATGGCCCCTGCAGAAACGCCAGGCTCATAAGAATACCCGAGGCGATGCCGTACAGCAGCACCACGCGCCAATCGAGCTCGCGCAGCGCGGCACGCTGCGCGGCAATCAGCGCCGCAACGCGGCCGCGCGGCGGCTCGGTGATCGCCGGCAGCGCAGGCTCGGCTGGCTGCTCGCGGCCCTTGCGCGGCGGCTTGGCAGGCTCGGCT
>CALLYN010000963.1 GCA_937858455.1 uncultured Kouleothrix sp. | reverse complement strand
CCGTCGCCGCGCTCGGCCAGCGCCGTCGCCGAGGCGATCAGCTGGCGCAGCGGCCGGGCAACCCAGCGCGCCAGCAGCCAGGCCAGCAGCAGCATGCCCAGCAGCAGCCCGCCGGCATAGGGCACCAGGTCGATCGCCAGCCCGTAGGCCACGTTCTGCGCGCCCAGCCACAGCTGCGCGCCCAGCAGCGGCGCCAGCAGCGCGTCGAGCACGCTGTAGGCCCAGAATACCAGCCCGGCCAGCCCGCCAAGCAGCGCAGCCAGCGCCAGCAGCACCGCCAAAAAGCCACGGCGCCTGATCGAGGATGTATGTGTGGATTGCTGCGTCATGCTGCGGGCCTCTCTTCGGGCGCGCCATGGCCGAAACCGGCCTCCTACTAGCTGTAAACGCAGCACGAGCGCCGAAGGGTGCGCGCGGCGCGCGGCTGAGATAGAACTGTAAGCAGGCGCCGCCGCGAAGCGGCTTGACGCGCCTCAATCATCGCGCCCCGCAAGATGCTTTTTCGGGCTCTGCCAGAGCGCGCAAGGCGGGTGGCGGCCACGAATGTGGCCGCCACCCTTCTCAAGTAGGCTCTGAGGCCCTAAAACGGGTTGACCATCTCGAGGCCGCCGCCGGGCGCCAGGGCGAACACGGTGCCGAAGCCGTGGCGCGTGTCGTTCAGCGCCGGGAACCACAGCAGCGCCCCGCCGCCCGACCAGGGCTGATAGTCGGCGGCGGCGGGCGACTCGGGCGCGAAGGCCCAGCCTAGCCGCGCGCGGACTTCGGGGTGCTCGCGCCACACCTTGCCAAACCCGCGCTGCGGCTCCAGCAGGCTGCCCGGCGGCGTCAGGCCGGCGTTCACCGGCTGTCCCTCGGCCCAGGTGTCGTCGAACACCTGGAAGCGTATGGGCGTGAGCGTGGCGTCGGCGCCCTCGGGGCGCGGCGGCAGCACGTAGATCTTGCGGCCCTGCGCGCCCAGATCGACCCACAGCATGCTGCCGTGCTCGAACGGCTGAACCGCGCCGGGCGCGCCCTGGATGGCCGGCTGCGGGCAGCCCAGCGCGCCGCGAAACGAGACGCTGGCGAAGGCGTGGCGCCAGGGGGCGAAGATCTGGCCGGCGCATGCGCCGAGCGCGCGCGCGTCGCGAACCGCGCGCCCAAGCAGCCCCAGCAAGGTCTCCGAGCGCGTGCCGGCAAACTCCTCGTGGTACTCCATGCGCCGGCGCTCGAAGTACTGCACCGCGCCATACCAGTTGCCAGCCGACTCGGCGGTGCCCTCGGTGAGCGGGTAGCCAAAGCGCGCCAGGCCGCCGTTGCGCTCCCAGTAGCTCAGAAACGGCTGGCACACCGAGTGCTGCGTTTCGGGAAAGTAGCGGCAGCCGCGGTTGCCGGCCGCGGCGGGCAGCGGCTGCCATGCGCGGCCCTGCCACTCGAGGATCTCGGCGCCAAGGCGGCCGGCCATCACCCCGGCGGCGCCGTGGTCTTCCAGCCTGTCGCGCTCGAACCATTGCACCGGCAGATCCTGCGACTCGACGCGCTCGGTCTGCAGCGGCGTGATCGGGTAGCCAAAGGTCGCCAGGCCGCCGTTGCGCTCCCAGTAGGCGCGTATCGGCCCGGCGATGCACAGCTGCGTTTCGGCAAAGCAGCGCTGGCTCTGCGCCAGCGCCG
This sequence comes from uncultured Kouleothrix sp., assembly GCA_937858455.1. Classification (GTDB taxonomy): domain Bacteria; phylum Chloroflexota; class Chloroflexia; order Chloroflexales; family Roseiflexaceae; genus Kouleothrix. Next base: position 1,046 of record CALLYN010000963.1, on the reverse strand, counting down.
GCGCGCCGAGCTGCGGCGCAAGCGCGAGCAGCGGCACGGCCAGCAGCAGGCCCATGTGTCGGATGTTCAAACAGTGCTCCTCTCTTTTTTAGGCGGCACCTACGAAAAATCGTAAGAACCTTTCATACCAAATTCGCTTGATTACTTACACTTTGGTGGGGGTTTGGGGGCGGCTTCGCCGCCCCCAAATTTCCTTTTGTGTTGCACTGCGTGGCTTCGCCACGCAGTGCAACACAATCGATAAGTGATCAAGCGAAGATCGTATCAAGCTGCCTGAAAAGGAAAGGCGGCGCCGCATTGCTGCACGCCGCCCTATCCCTCGCGAGCCCGAATGCTCGCCCATACTGCCATGACGCCTACACGCCGCCTGCGGTTCCCTGCTCGCGCGCCGCGCCGCGCCGCAGCCAGGCCGGGGTGTAGATATGCCCACGCCGCACCGCCAGGCGCAGCAGCAGCACGCTCGCCAGCAGCGTCGCGATCAGCGCCACCAGCCCGGCCTCGGGCCCAAACGCGCCGCCGGTCCAATCGGCCGGGCCAGCCGTGCTGCTCACCAGCACGCTGCTGGTGGCATTCCCCGACACCGCCGCGCCAAAAAACGGCCCTTCGAAAAAGTTCCAGGCCCAGTGGATGCCGACGGCCATCCAGACATTGCGCGTGGCCAGGTAGGCGCCGCCGAGCAGCGCGCCGGCGCCGATCGCGATCGCCAGCGTCGACCAGACCGTCGCGTCGGGGTTGGCCAGGTGCGCCGCGCCAAACAGCGCGCCGCTCAGCGCCAGCGCCGCCCACGAGCCGAACACGCCCTCGAGCTGGCGGAACAGGATGCCGCGAAACAAGAATTCTTCAAACAGCGCCACCAGCAGAAACAGCACTACGCTGCCCAGCAGCGCCAGCGGCTCGAAGGCCACGCGCGCGACATGGTACCAGCCGGCCAGCGCCAGCGCGCCAAAGATCGCCGCCATCAGCGCCGCGCCGATCAGCACGCCCTGGCCGATCGCCTGCGGCGCGGCGCGCGGCGCCAGCCCGCCCTCGGCGACCGGGCGGCCTTC
>CALLYN010000962.1 GCA_937858455.1 uncultured Kouleothrix sp. | reverse complement strand
AGCGCGGCAGGCCCGAGCGCCGCGCGCAGCTCGGCGTGGCTGGCCGCCGCGAGCAGCTCGGCGCGGTCGACCCGATCGCCAGCCAGCGTCAGGTCGAGCAGCATGCCCGCGCAGATCGTATGGCGATCGCGCACATTCGCGAGCGCCTGCTGGTCGATCGTGAGCGTGAACTCTTCGTCGGGCGCGCCAACCTGCACGGCAGTCAGCGTCACCGTGTCGCCGCCAAAAAAGCCGCCAAAATTGTGAACTTCACGCACCGCGATGCGGCGAGCCTCTTCCGCCACACCTGCCTCCTTTACACCCGTACGCGATCCGCATCATAGCGGCAGAGCGCAGAGCGATTGGCCATCCTGGTGCGCTCGGGCGACACCCACAGGCGCGCGATCGCTGCGCTTGGCTATAGTAGCACAGCCCACGCCATTGCGCCGCGACGCGGCACAGATCATACGCTCTTCGCTTGAGCACTTTAGGACTTACACAGTTGCGCTGTTCGGCTTTCCGAAGCATGCATGGTGCCTGCGGCAGCACGGTACTTGTTGATCATCGTGTGTCGATTTCCGCGCTGCGCGCGGAAATCGACACATCCAAAAGGAAAGTACCGCTCTGCCGAAGTCTGAGCGCGCCAACTGCGTAACTTCTAAGCAATTCGGGGCGGCTTTGCCGCCCCAGAACCCCCGCCACACAGCAAGTGATAAGCCAGAGTTGGTATCACTCGTTCTGGCCGGCTGCGGCACCGGCAGCGGGGCAATCGAAGCACGGCGGATCGCTCTGGCAGCAGGGGCGCTCGTATGCGGGCGGCTCGGCGGCCGGGCAGCCCAGGCACCGGCCGCTCCGCTGCTCGGCCGGCGTGCGCAGAAACCGGCCGCACCGCGCGCAGACTGGCGGCAGTCGCCGCTCGCCGCTTGCGGGTGTGCTCGCGCTCACGCTATTTCTTGGCCAGGAACCACGCCACCAGCGCATTGGCGTGGCCATGCCCCATGCCGTGGTTGGTCTTCAAGTAGTTCACCAGCTCCGAGTGCTTCGTCGGCCCTGCTTTCGCCAACACGTCCATCCAGTGCGCAATCGGCTGGCCATACTTTTTCTCGATAGATGGAAAGTAGGACGCTGGGCCTTTGACTTTTTCTTCGTCGGACACGTTTGGCTCCTTTCTTAACGGCACGGCTTACGCGGTTCCTCGCACCTGGCGTGTTTGGCCTCGGCAGACATGATGCGCGGCTAGCGGATCTGCTGCGCCGCTGTGCTGCTATCGAGCCGGGCGCGCGCCAGCGCGAACCAGCCAAGCGGCACCAGCCGGACGCTGGCATCCTCGTCGTAGTACGCCAGCGCGCCGCGCTCGAAGTACTGCGTGGGCCGCGCGACGCCCACCGCATCGGGCGCGCCAAACTCTTCGGTGATCGGTGCGCCCAGCAGCTGCGCACCATCGTGCTGCTCCCAGTCGGCCAGAAACGCCTCGCGCAGCGTATGGCCGGTGCTGGAGAAATAGCGCACGCCCGGCGGCTCGTCGGCGGGCGGGTGGCCGGTGGCGGCGCCAAGCGCGCGCCCTGCCAGCGCCATACGGCCAAGCGGCGCAGCCTGCACCAGCAGCGGCGTATCGGCCTGGTCGGGATGCAGCTCAAACAGCGCGCGCTCGAAAAACTGGCGCGCGACGCCGCCCGCTCGCTCGGGCGGGGCCAGCGGCATACCAAAGCGCGCGGCGCCGCCGTGCGCCCGCCAGAAACGCCAGATCAGCGCCGGCACCGCCATGCCATTCTCGCTCTGGTCCGCCGGCAGCGGCAGCAGCTCGGCGGCCTGGCGCAGCACCGCCTGCACGCCGGCCAGATTCTGCTCGAACTCAGGCTGGTCGCCGCTGGCCAGCTCGGGAGTTATCGCCGCGATGCCGAGCGCGCCGGCCCAATCGTGCATGCCGCCGGTGATCATATACTTCTGCCAGTAGCGGTCGTAGGTGTAGCCGGTGGCCGCAGCATAGGCTTGCGCCAGCGCGATCGACGGGGCGTGCTCGCAGAACGCCGGGAACACATCGCCGCCGGACGAGTGAAAAAAGATCACGCCCGAGGCATCGAGCAGGAAATCGCGAACCAGCTGGCTCTCGGCCTCGGACTCGGCGAACGGCCCGCCGGTGTCGGACTCGATGCCATACGCGCCCTGCACGTGGATGCGCCAATCGTTCTCGGGGCACGCGTCGGCGCTGGTGTCCATGTTGCGGTTGAGGTCGACGCCGCGGCCGTTGAAGCGCGTGCCCGCCGCAAGGCCATCGGGGTTGATGGTTGGGATGATATACAGCCGCACCTGCGCGGGCACCTCGGCTGAGTTGGCGCGAAAATAGTCGGCGAGCTGGCTGGCGAGCTGAAAAGTATTCGCCTCGGGGCCGCCGTGGGTATCGCCCACCAGCACGAGCTTGCGCGGCCCGCCGCCGATCTTCACGGCGGTGATCGGCCGGCCCTCGGCCGAGCTGCCGAGGGTCAGCTCGGCGATCTGGGTGGCGGCGCGGGCCGGCGCAAGCGGCAGCAGCGCCAGCAGCGCGATCAGTATAAGCGTTTGGTAGGGCAGCATGCAGCTCGCTTCATCTTAATCGAGCCGCTATTATAGCAGCATCCTCCTTTCCGCCGCTCAGCCGGCGCCACGCTGGCCGGCGCGAATTGTGGTCGCAATGATCCGAATTGCCTCGGCGCCCAGCTGCGCGCCGGGCGTCTGCGGCACCACGTAGCCATCGGGCCGCACCACCACGTCGAGCGTGGCTGCGGCGGCCTCGGGCGCGGCGGCCACCAGCAGCCGCACGATCCTAAGGCGGGTTTCCTGCGCCAGCGAGGCGAAGGTGGCGACAGCTTGCTTTGGTTTCATTTCAGTGATTCAAGGATTGTTGAAATATTGGTGGAGTCTAAGGGCTTTTCCTGCTTCTTGCACGATCGGGTGGCGACCCGCGGTGATACCGTTACTGCTGGGAGAAGCTAGATGACCTGTTATCGGCGTTGTGCAGTCGGCTTGATCGCCTTCGGTCTGTCGGGACTGTCATTGGGCCAGGCCGATATTGACAACGACGGCCGCTTCGAGCTGTTCAGCACC
>CALLYN010000961.1 GCA_937858455.1 uncultured Kouleothrix sp. | reverse complement strand
TTCCTCGCGTCTTTCTGCTATGGCTCAGGCGAGCACGCCGATTGTATCATACCAAGCTGGCGCCGGCATACGCGGCAAGCTCGCTGCGAAACGCGCGCATGCTGGTGTAGCGCTGGCTGGCGGCCCCGCTGGCGCGCCGGATGATCGCCGCCAGCGCGGGCGTTGGCTCGGCCACCAGCGCCGCCAGCGTGCGGCCAAGCGCGTAGATATCGTTGGCCGCGAGCACCTGGCATAGCCGCTGCTCGCGGCTGGCGAAGCCGCTGGTGTAGGCCAGAAAGCGGCTGCGCTCGCCGTAGGGCCGGATGCGTGCGGCCGAGCCCCAGTCGATCAGCACGGCCGCGCCGGCTGGCGGCTGCACGATGTTCTGAGGCTTGACATCGTGGTGGACATAGCCGCACAGGTGCAGCAGCTCCAGCGTCGCGGCCACCGCAGCGATCGCCGCCACCGCCGCCGTGGGCGGAAGCCGGCCGGCGCGATACAGCGTGTCGAGGGTGCTGCCGGCGACACGGCTCATCACCAGGAACGGCTGGCCACCGTGGTGAAATGTATCGAGCAGGCGCGGCGCGGCGACGCCATAGCGCTCGAGCCGCCGCAGCATCAGCGCCTCGTACGCCAGCACATAGCAGCGCTGGCGATGCTCGATCGGATCGTGGCAGGCGGCCAGCGCCGCCTTGATCACCACCGGCGCACCGCTGGCGCGATCGATCCCCGCCGACACAATATTCAGATCGGTGATCGCTAGCGTACGCAGCACGCAGTAGCGCTCGCGCAGCGCGGCCGCGCCGCAATTGGCAGCTGACGTTGTCATGGCGGAGCCTCCTGGCTACATGGCATACCATTCGCGCAGATGGTGGATGTTGGCGAGCTGCCGCAGCTCAACGCGCTGCGCGCCGCTGATCAACACCACATCGCCTACGTCGAGCAGCCGGCCCAGCGCGCTCTGCCGCACCTGCACCACCGTGCGCTGGCGCAGCATCATGGTCTCGCGCGCGCCTACCGCGCCATAGCGGCAGATCAGGCTGTCGGCGCGCAGCTCGAGCGCGTCGGTGCGGAAGCGCAGCAGTGTGTGCAGCGCGACGCCGCCAAGCGCCGCGAGCGCCACCAGCGGCAGCAGACTGTCGAACAGGCCCACCAGGGCGACGCAGCCGATCATCGGCGCCAGCAGCAGCGCCAGCGCCAGCAGCAGCAGCGGCCGGTAGCGCCGCAGAATAATCGGCGGGCAGTGCGGCGATCGGTTCGGCATGGCGTTCCTCCTTTCCGAGCGGGCAACGGCGGTTTGGCTAGCTATATAATAATTTGTTCATCCTGGAACGAATAGACTCTTTGTTCTGAATATCAGCTGATTCAGGCTGAGAAGAAGATGAACACGTACTATGCTGCCGCAGGCTCAATCTCGTACCGCGAGGAAGCCGAGTCACGCAAGCGTGTAACTCCCACACGTATAGATTGTGTTGCACTGCGTGGCTTCGCCACGCAGTGCAACACAAAAAGAAATTCGGGGGCGGCGAAGCCGCCCCCGAACCACCACCGCTCTTGGCGCTTTGCGCCAAAATCGCAGCACATGGCCCTACTACATATCGGCATGGTCGGTGTGCAGCAAGCGGTAGCCTCCGCCGGCCCTGTCATTCACCAAATAGCGAAACGGTGTCTTGTCGCCTAAAGCGTTATGTATAGCTCGGATATGCTGGTGCAGGCTGGCGGCCTTCTGCTCGAGCGCAAGTTTCTGGTGTGGCTCGGTTTCGCTTGGATCTTCACGCCACAACGACTGCAGCTCTTCATTCGAGCAAAGTTTCCCAGCCTGAGAGTACAGGTATTTCACGATCTTCAGCGGAATGTTGCTGAGCGCCAAAGGAGCGCCGCGCAGCCAAAAGCGGCTGCCGTCGAACATGAGCAGGCTGGCCTTCTGCTCGACGAAACGCGCGAACAGCGGGCTGAAGACCCGGCCCTCGACGAGCAGCGCCCGGTCGCGCAGCCGCCGCACAGCCGCCGGGTCGCTCGGCTCAATGCCATTGTCTGCACGCCCGTGCCCATTGCTCGCAGCCGGCAGCACCAGAGCAATCAGCGCCAGGCGCTCGCGCGCGTCGAGAGCGTGCCACAGCTGGCCGAACTCTGTCTGCACCGCCGGCAGTTCGAGCGCCCAGCCGATCTCGGGCGATGACAGATCGAGCTGCGGCTGATCGTAGCGCGCGAGGCAGATCGCATTCAGCAGCACCGGGTGGCAGCCGCTGAGCGCGATCGCCGCCGCGCGCTCGGGCTCGGGCAGCTGCCACTCCAGCCGCTGCTCGACGCGCCGCAGCACCAGCTCGGCGTCGGCCTGATTATCGGGCGCCAGCCAGTAGGTGCGCAGGAACATCGCAGTAAACGCCGCGCGCTCGTCGGAGGCGCTCTGGCGAGCGGGCGGGGCATTCAGGCCGAGCACGAAACCCAGCCGGCTGGGGTAGTACTCGTACAGTGCGCGCAGGGCGCGAAACACGCGCGGCGCCAGCCGGGCGTACGGCTCGTCGAACGAGCTGAGGATGAAAGACAGCGCCAGGCGCTGATCGGCCAGCACCAGATCCACGGCGTGCTCGAGGTTGCGCAGGGCCAGCAAGCCATTGTTCGACAAGATCGCCTCGTGGCGCAGCGCCAGCAGGTCGGCGTGGTGCGCCTGGGCGGCGGGGTGGTAGCTCAGGCGCGTGAGCAGCAGCTCGTAAAAGTGCCGATCGTCGAGCTCGAGCATGTCGTTGCAGTCGGCATACACGATGATTGTATCGGCGGCGCGGCGGCCCAGGTAGTGCTGCTGCACATGCGGCTGCATGCCGATATGCTGCAGCGCCGGCGCGCGGTGCATCGATGGCCGGCCGGCCACGATCAGCGACTCGCCCAGCCCGATCGCGCGGCAGATATGCCGCAGCTCGTCTTCGCGGTAGCTCCAGGTTTCGCCGACATCGATCTCGGGCCAGCCCGGCGGCGGCCAGGCAGCGCCGCCGGCTTTGTCGAGGCGGGCGCAGCACAGCGCGGCCACGAGCTGAAGCCGAGCGCGCGCCGCCGGCTGGAGCAGCTGTGTTTCGAGCGGGTGCA
>CALLYN010000960.1 GCA_937858455.1 uncultured Kouleothrix sp. | reverse complement strand
GGCCGGCTTTCCCGACGGCGTCGTCAATGTGATCACCGGCGGCAACGACGCGGGCCAGGCGCTGGTCGAACACCCCGACGTGCGCATGGTCAGCCTCACCGGCTCGACAAACACCGGCAAGCAGGTGATGCGCACCGCCGCCGATACGCTCAAGCGCGTGCACCTTGAGCTGGGCGGCAAGGCACCGTTTATCGTCTTCGACGACGCCGATGTCGAGCTGGTGGCCGGCAAGGCGGCCTTCGCCGCCACCATGAACACCGGCCAGGACTGCACCGCCGCCACGCGGGTGTACGCCTCCAGCGCGCGCCTCGGCCAGGTACAGGAGGCGCTGGTCGAGGCGATGCGCGCGGTGAAGCTTGGCGCGCCGTTCGACGACGACACCGAGATGGGGCCGCTGATCTCGGCCGCGCAGCGCGAGCGCGTCAGCGGCTTTGTCGATCGCGCCCGCGCCGCTGGCGCGCGCGTGCTCACCGGCGGCGGCGTGCCCGGCCGCTGGCGCGCGGGCTTCTACTACGAGCCGACGGTGGTGGCCGGCGCAGCGCAGGACGCCGAGATCATCCAGAGCGAGGTGTTCGGCCCGGTGCTCACCGTCAGCCCGTTCGAGGGCGACGACGACGCGCTGCGCCTTGGCAACGATGTGCCGTACGGCCTGGCCGCCTCGCTGTGGACGAGCGATATCGGCCGGGCGATGAGCCTGGCCAGCCGCCTCGAGTTCGGCACCGTCTGGATCAACGACCACCTGCCGCTGGCGTCGGAAGGCCCGCACGGCGGCTTCAAGCAATCCGGCTTCGGCAAGGATATGTCCGCCGAGGCGGTGGGCGACTACCAGGTCACCAAGCACGTCATGATCAAGACGTAGCGCGTCGCGCCAAGCTTGCAAGACGATACCTTTAGGACAAACGCAGCTGGCGTGCTCAGCCTTCGGCAGAGCGGTACTTTCCTTTTGGATGTGTACGTTTTTCCGCGCGCAGCGCGGAAAAACGTACACACGATGATCACAAAGTACCATGCTGCCGCAGGCACCTTGCACAGCTTCGGGAAGCCGAACAGCGCAACTGCGTAAGTCCTATCATTGTCATGGTGAGCGAAGCGAACCATCTCGCTGCCTACCGCATCGCGAAAGCGAAGCTTTGTTCAGCACGACAAGGAACTATTCGTGTCACAAGGTACTCTGCCAGCAGTCGCATTTAGCCACGTCAGCCGCCACTTCGGCGATGTGCGCGCGGTCGACGACGTGAGCCTCGATATTCGCGACGGCGAGTTCTTCACCATGCTCGGCCCCTCGGGCTCGGGAAAGACGACCTTCTTGCGTCTGGTCAACCAAATGGAGACCCTCACCGGCGGACGCATCTGGGTAAACAGTGAGTTGATCGGTATCGAGGAGCGGGACGGCAAGCTCTACCGCCGCAAAGGCGACGAAACCCAGGGCGAACGGGTGTGAAGCACCGTAAAACCGGCATACTGAAAACCGCAGTCTGAAAAAAGGATATGCATCGCTGAGCGATCAAACCGCCATCGACATCCAACTGCCCAAACAATTCGACCGCATTTTGCGGTTTTACACTACCACCGTAAAGAATACGCAAACCACTTGCCACCTCTCCATCCAGAGCCGCCACCTGGCCACGAATAGCGGCGTGAACCTCCTGGGCCTGCTCTGGGGATGCAGTCACCCCTGTACCAATTGCCCATACCGGCTCATAGGCCACGACAGCGGAAGCAAGCCCAGCAACACCAACCGCTTCGATCACCGAACCAATCTGCCGCGATACCACCAAAGCAGTCAAACCAGCTTCACGCTCAGCG
>CALLYN010000959.1 GCA_937858455.1 uncultured Kouleothrix sp. | reverse complement strand
GTCATCTTTGACGGTGGCGCGGGGATCAACCTTGTCCGGATAGGACATCGTGGAGATCGGAGCGATGCGCAGCCTGCCCTGCAGCGCGCTATAGGCGGCGTCCTGCAGCAGCGCTTCCATGGCCATCATCACCTCCGCCTGGTTGGCGCCTTCGATTCCGGTAATCCACTGCTTCTTCCGATAGGCGGATCGGATGGTCCGGGTCTGGCCGTAGTTGGCCGAGTACACGATCGCCGCGCCAGGCGTGCCGGCGGCTGCCACGTCCGTGCCGTCCAGCGCAGGCGCCGGCGTCGTGCCGGCCTGGGCGCCATTTGTGTACACGCCCAGCGGCGCACCAGCGCTCGATCGTGCGCTGATTGCGCCCGACCCAACCCGGCCGTATGTCGAAACCGCGCTGGTGCGGGTTGATCTGCGCGCCGCGCAGCTGCACCTCGTGGCCGGCACGCAAGAGCCGCAATCCGATATACGCGCGGCCCGGCCGGGCAGCATCCCCGCCGCCGACCAGCGAGCGGGCTATCTGCTGGCGGCATTCAACGGCGGCTTCAAGGCGGCCAACGGTGCCTTCGGCATGGGAGTGGGAAAAACCACGCTGCTGCCGCCGCTCGATGGGCTGGCGACCCTGGCGATTTACCGCGATGGCTCGGTGCGGCTGGGAGTGTGGGGCAGCGACATGCAGGCCACGCCCGATATGGTCGCGTTTCGCCAGAACTGCCCGCTGCTGCTCGACCACGGCGAGCTGACCAGCGACGCCACCAGCGACGACCCGGCGCTGTGGGGCAAAACTGTGAAGAACAAGATCGCCACCTGGCGCAGCGGGCTAGGGCTCAGCGCCGACGGCCGCTTTCTGTACTATGCCGCAGGCGATGGCCTGACCGTGCCGGCGCTGGCGCAGGCGCTGGCCGACGCGGGCGCCGACCGGGCGATGCAGCTGGACATCAACAGCTGGTGGACGCGCTTTGTCACGTATGCGCCAGGCGCCGGCGGGCGGCTTGCCGCCCAGAAGCTGCTGGCCGACATGATCGGCGACACCCGCCAGTTCCTTGCGCCCGACCAGCGCGACTTCTTCTACCTTACGGCGCGTTGATGCCCATATCGGCGCGCACGATCGCCAGATCGGCCGGGGCGTCGCCGGTGGGCAGCGGCAGCCAGAGCTGAAACCGGCTGCCCTGTCCGGCGACGCTGCTGGCCTGCACGCCGCCGCCGTGCACTTCGGCCACCCACTTGACGATCGCCAGGCCCAGCCCGGCGCCGCCGGCCGCGCGCGAGCGCGATTTATCGGCGCGGAAGAAGCGCTCGAACACGCGCGGCAGGTCGTCGGTGGCGATGCCCACGCCGGTATCGCTGACGCTCAGCAGCGCCCGGCCGCCGGCGCACGCCAGGCCGATGCCGACTTTCCCGCCCGGCGGGGTGTGCTGAATAGCGTTGACCACCATATTTAGTAGCGCCTGCTTGAGCCGGTCGCGGTCGCCGATCACCTCGACCTGCTCGTCGACCTCGGGCAGCAGCGTGACCGCCTGGGCCAGCGGCGCGAGGTCGCGGATCACCTCAAGCACCAGCTCGTCGAGCGCCACCGGGCCGCGGCGCAGCTGCATGCCCACCTCGGCCTGGGCCAGCAGCAGCAGGTCGCTGGCCAGGCGCACCAGCCGGTTCACCTCGCGCTCCATTGCCGCCAGCGACATGTCGAGCTCGTGAGGGTCGCGCGCGGCGCCGCGCCGCAGGATCTCGAGGTTGCCGCGCATCGCCGCCAGCGGGGTGCGCAGCTCGTGCGACACATCGGCCACAAAGCGGCGCTGCGAGGTGAACAGCGTCTCGAGGCGCTCGAGCATCTCGTTGATCGTCGCGGTGAGCTGGGCGATCTCGTCGTCGCCGGGGGCGGCCGGCACGCGCTGGGCCAGGTCTTCGGCGCGCACAATCTGGCGGGTAGTGTGTGCCACCTGGCCCACCGGCAGTAGCGCGCGCGCGGCCAGCCAGGCGCCGCCGCGCAGCGACGCCAGCAGCGCGATCAGGCCGATCGCCCCCAGCGAGAGCGTGAGCAGCTGGAGCGTGCGGTTGATCTCGCGCAGCGGCTGGGCAACCTGCAGCACGCCAACGATCCGCTGATCTTCCCAGAGCGGGCTCACCATCATCAGCATCGGGGCATCGCCAAGCGCGGTTTCCCACACGTGCGCGTGGCCGCCCAGCGCCTCGGCGCGCAGGTTTTCGGGCAGTGGCAGCACCTGGCGCTGCAGGCTCGCCGAGGTCACAACCACCTGGCCGCTTTGGTTCGATACCTGAACGTACAGCGAAGGCGCCTTCAAGCCCTCAACGCTCAGCGGGCGCGTGCGCTGCAGAAACGCCGGGTTGTTGAAGTAGTCGGCCAGCTCGATATTCGAGCTATCGAAGTCCTTCTGGATCAGCTCGGAGGAAGAGCTCAGCTCGCGCTCGATCTCGGCCAGCAGCGTCGAGCGCACTGCCAGCGCCATGCCGATGCCCATAAGCATCAGCACCAGCCCGAAGAAGGCGGTGTAGCCAAGCGCGAGGCGGGTTCGGAGCGCCAGTGGGCGTTTCAGCATGGGCGCCTATGCCTCGTCGCGCAGCACATAGCCAACGCCGCGGATGGTGTGGATGAGGCGCGGCGCGCCGGCGGCCTCGAGCTTCTGCCGCAGCGCGCGAATGTACACCTCGATCACATTGCTTTCGCCGCCGAAGTCGTAGCCCCAGATGCGCTCGTACAGCAGATCGCGGGTGAGCACCTGGCGCGGGTGGCGCAGAAACAGCTCGAGCAGCTCGAACTCTTTGGCGGTGAAGATCACGCGCGTGGCGCCCAGGCGCACGTCGTGCGCCACCAAGTCGAGGCTTAGCGGGCCGTAGCGCAGCACTTCGCCACTGTCTTGGGCCTGGTGCCGGCGCAGCTGCACACGGATGCGCGCCAGCAGCTCTTCGAAGGCGAACGGCTTCACCAGGTAGTCGTCGGCGCCAGCCTCGAGCCCGGCCACGCGGTCGGCCACTGCGTCGCGCGCGGTGAGCATGATGATCGGCACATGCGAGGCGGCGCGCAGGCGCTGGGCTACCTCCATGCCGTCGATCCCCGGCAGCATCAAGTCGAGCACCACTACGTCGGGCGGGCGCTCGCGCGCCGCCGCCAGCGCGGCCAGGCCATCGCCGGCAACCTCGGCGGCGAAGCCTTCGAATACCAGCCCGCGCCGCAGGTAGTCGGCAATTTCGGCTTCGTCTTCTACGATCAGAATTCGCTGGCTCATGGCGTGCTCTTTGCAATCGGGCGCTGCGGTTGCATCCTAGCATAAAGCCGGCTGCCGCACAATTGGCAGGCGCTGCGCCAGTATCGCCGAGCGGCCTAATGGCCTGGTGAGGCGCGGATGAAGCGCCGATGAGAGCGCGGCCGGGCACAAAGGCGCGGCGAAGGCGAGCCTTCGCCGCGCACTGCGGCAGGTATGCGGGGGCGCCTCAGCGCAGCGCGAAAGTCGCCTGCACGTCGACGCTGATCGTCTGCGCGCCCGGCTGCACCGGCACGTTGGGGGCCTGCTCGGCGGCGCGGTCCATCATGGGCATGGGGATGGGCGGCGTGCTCACGTTTTCGCTGATCACCAGCACATCGCCCACCGCCGCGCCGCCGGCCGACGCCAGCTGCCCGGCGCGGGCCTTGGCGTCGGCCACGGCCTGCTGGCGCGCCTGCTCCATCAGCTTGGCCTGGTCGGCTACGCTAAAGCTGATGCCGTAGATGCTGTTCGCGCCGGCCTGCACCACCTGGTCGAGCAGCGTGCCGGCGGTGTCGAGCTTGCGGATGGTGACAGTGACGCTGTTGCTGACGCGGTAGCCGGTGACCTGGCGGCCATCGGAGCCGTAGACCGGCGCGATCGAGAAGTTGCTGGTCTGCAGATCCTGCTCGGCCACCCCCAGCGCGGCGAGCTTCTGCTGCAGCGCCTGGGCCTGGGCGCTGTTCTGCGCCAGCGCCTCTTTGGCGGTGGCCGCGTCGGTCTCGACGCCGATCTGCACGGTGGCGGTATCGGGGCGGGCCTTCACCTCGCCGTGGCCCAGCACCGACACCTGGCGCATGCCCGGCACGCCCGCGCTCGATTGCGCCGCGACCGGCCGGGTGTACAGCAGCGCGCCGACGCCTGCCAGCAGCGCCAGCAGCAGCGCGCTCGCCACCACGCTCACAATTGTCCCAAATCGCTGTGTCATCTGGTTGCCTCCTCGGGGTAGATGCAGCCGGTGCGCGGGCGCCCGGCGGTTGTTCGTTTCACACCCAGAGGACGGCGGGGCAGCGCGGAAAGTTCCCGCGTGGCGTCTACGAGAGCGAGCCGGCCAGCCTGGCCGAGCGGCGCTGCAGCAGCGCCCGGCCGAACGCCATCACGCCCAGCCCGCACAGCCCAAACCACGCCCAGGCCGAGGCGCCGGCGGCGAAGCGATTGAGATGCAGCAGCGACACCACCAGCACCAGCGCCAGAACGAACAGGTTGGCGATGGTAAAGATCCGCGTCGCGCTCGGGCGCGGGTCGCGCGCGGCCAGCAGCGCGCAGGCGGCTATGCCCAGAAAGAACGTGCTGTAGATCTGGCCCAGCACCGCCGGCAGCTCCCAGGGCCATATGCGCGCGGCCAGATCGGGCAGCGCCAGCAGCACCATCCCGGCCGCGCCCAGCACCAGGGCGTAGGCCCAGAACAGCGGCGCGAGCCGGCTGCGGCCCGGCGGTACGGCATCGCGCCCGCGCATGCGCCACAGCAGCGCGGCAACCAGCAGCGGGTCGGCCAGGTATGAAAGCAGCCAGCCCCACGGGAACGGGCGCGGCGGCACGAACTCGGCGAGCCGCGGCAGAGTGATCAGCAGCAGCAGCATCGTCACCAGCCCTACCTCGATCAGCACAATCCGCGTTTCGGCGTAGCTGTGCGCCCGCAGGCACAGCAGCGTGCTCAGCCAGCCCATGGCGTACAGCGCGGCGATAAAGCGCGCGTTCAGCGGGCTGGCATCCCAGGGCAGCAGCCGTGGGATGAGCGCCGGCGCGACGACGCCAAGCGCCACCACCAGCGCCTGCACCATCACCAGCAGAAAAAACGCGCGCAGCCATACCGGAATCGAGCGATCCACGATGCACTCCTTTTCGCCAATGGTTGATTTCGGTTGGCGCCAGCATAGCGTAGGGGTGTCGTGTGAGCGTCGAATGCGCCGGCATCTGCCTTCAGCCAGCACGACATAGCGCGGCGCGGCGCTACTCGACGCGCGCGGCCACGTCGAGCAGGCTGAAATCGGGCAGCGACAGCGCCACGATCGCCGGCATGCCCAGGCTGCGCCAGAACGGCAGCGGCGCGATGCCTGCGTGCTGGGCTACGAACAGCGCCAGCACCGTGCCATGGGCGACGATCGCCAGCCGCCGATCGGGGTTGGCGGCCAGCACCGCGCGCACTGCCCGGCCGAAGCGCTCGCGCGCCTGCGCAAAGGTTTCTTCGCCGAACACAAGCTCGCCGGGGCGCGCAAACCCGCCGGCGACAGCCGCGTCGAATGCGTGCTGCTGCATCCAGCTGGTATGCTCGCGGCGGTGCTCGTGTAGATCGGGCGCGCTGGAGCAGGGCAGGCCGAGCCGCGCGGCGGCCAGCGCGGCCGTCTCGCGCGTTTTGCGCTCGTCGCTGCCGACGATCAGGTCGAGATCGTAGGCGCGGAGGCGCTCGGCCAGCAGCTCGCAGCGCGCGCGGCCGGCCGCCGTAAGCGGCCAGAGGCTGGGGGGCTCGCCGGGGGTAGGTTGAGATTGCGAGTGGCGGATCAGGATCAGGCGGTCGATCATGCGCTGTCGTGGGCCTGCTCGCGCTCGCGGCGCACCTGGGCGCGCAGCAGGTCGATCGGCCGGCCGCGCGCCTGGCCGGGCTCGCGGAAGAACCAGTGCTCCCAGCCGTTGCAGGGCGCCTGCATAAGCGCGCGGCCCACGGCGTGGATCGAGCCGGCCAAGTCGCCGCACTGGATCTGGCTGTTGGCCAAGATCACCGCCGCCAGCGCGTCGTTATCGCGGAAAAACAGCTGCTGGCCGGGCCGCAGCAGCCCGCGCTCGATCAGCGCGCCGAACGGCAGTCGCGCCTGGGCGCGCTTGCGCCGGGTGTTGAACACCGCCGGATCGAACGGGGCCGGCGCGACCTGGGCGATGCGCGCCTCGGCGGCCTGGGCGTAGATCTCGTCGCGCTCGATCCCGACCCAGTGGCGGTGCAGCTGCTTGGCAACCGCGCCGGTGGTGCCGGTGCCGAAAAACGGGTCGAGCACAATGTCGCCGGGGGCCGAGGAGGCCAGCAGCACGCGGTAGAGCAGCGCCTCGGGCTTTTGCGTCGCGTGCAGCTTGGCGCCGTCGGCGCGCAGCCGCTCGGCGCCGGTGCAGATCGGCAGCTCCCAGTCGCTGCGCATCTGCAGGCCCTCGTTCAGCGCCTTCATCGCCTCGTAGTTGAAGGTATAGCGCGCGCCGCGGCGCTTCTGCGCCCAGATCAGCGTCTCGTGAGCGTTGGTGAAGCGCACGCCGCGGAAGTTGGGCATGGGGTTGGTTTTGACCCATACCACGTCGTTGAGGATCCAGAAGCCCAGATCCATCAGGATGGCGCCGACGCGGTAGATATTGTGGTACGAGCCGATCACCCAGAGCGTGCCGGTATCTTTCAGCACGCGCCGGCAGGCGGCCAGCCAAGCGCGGGTGAAGCGATCGTAGGCGCTGAAATCGTCGAAGCGATCCCACTCGTCGTCGACGGCGTCGACGCGCGTCATGTTCGGGCGCCACAGATCGTTCTGGAGCTGCAGGTTGTACGGCGGGTCGGCGAATACCACGTCGACCGATTGCTCGGGCATGCTGTTCAGCACCTCGACGCAATCGCCGCGATATACCCGATCGATCTGCACTGCTGGCCCCTTTCGCGCCGCGTGGTTGGCACCTGCCGCCACCGCAGATAGTACCATATCGCGCACGGTCGTGCCAATGTGCCGCCGTGCCGGCGCGAGCGCGGCAGCGGCGCTGCACCGGCGAGCTGCCGAAGCCAACGCAAAAGCCAGGCTGTGTAGCCTGGCTTTCACAATGGAGCGGGAGACGGGGTTCGAACCCGCGACCTGCACCTTGGCAAGGTGCCGCTCTACCAACTGAGCCACTCCCGCATCGACGTGGCAGATTATAGCATGGCCCTGTGTTTTTTGCAAATTCTAGGGCGCCTTCAGGGCTCGTGCAAAGCCTGTCGACCCCTCCCCCTACCCCCTCCCCTGTCAGGGGAAGGGATGAACACATCTGGCTGTGTGGTGCGGTCGCGGCGGCGACCGCACCACACAGCCAACAATAATCCCCCCTCGCCCGCACGCGGGAGAGGGGGGTAAGGGGGGTGAGGGCCGACGTTGCACCAGCCCTGGCTGCCGCCGGCTCCATATTGACAAAGCCGCGCAGACGGTATACCCTCTGTGCTCGGGCGATGCTGCCTGCGCGGCCGGGGCACGCTGGTCTGCTGGCACCGAGGAGGATGCTATGGCACCGATCCACGAGGGCGATATGCTCTGGCAGCCCACGGCCGAGGACCTGGCGCAGGCCAACCTGACGCGCTACATGCGCTGGCTCGAGGCGACGCGCGGCCTGCGCTTCGGCGGATACCCCGAGCTGTGGCGCTGGTCGGTCGATCAGCTCGAAGCGTTCTGGGCCAGCCTGTGGGAGTATGCCGGCGTTGTCGCCTCGCGCCGCGCCGAGGTTGTGCTGCCCGAGCGGGTGATGCCAGGCGCGCAGTGGTTTGCCGGCGCGCGCCTCAACTACGCCGAGAATATCTTCAGCAAGCGCGCCGACGAGCGGCCGATGATTGTGTTTCAGGCCGAGGATCAGCCGCTTGCCGCTTTGAGCTGGGCCGCGACCTACGAGCAGACCGCGCGCCTGGCCGCGGCGCTGCGGCGCATGGGCGTGCGCCCCGGCGACCGGGTGGTGGCCTATTTGCCGAACATCCCCGAGGCGATCGTCGCGCTGCTTGCCACCGCCAGCCTCGGCGCGATCTGGTCGTGCTGCGCGCCCGACTTTGGCAGCCGCAGCGTGCTCGATCGCTTCAGCCAGATCGAGCCGAGGGTGCTGATCGCCGTCGATGGCTATCGCTACGGCGGCAAGCTGTTCGACCGGCGCGCGGTGCTGGCCGAGCTGCAGGCGCAGCTGCCCTCGCTGCGCCAGACGATCGTCCTCCCACGGGCGGGCGCGGGCCTGGGCGAGCTGCGCGACGCCGTGCTGTGGGACGACGCGCTGGCCGCGAGCCCGCCGGCCGGGCTGCAGTTCGAGCAGGTGCCGTTCGATCACCCGCTGTGGATCGTGTACTCGTCGGGCACCACCGGCCTGCCCAAGCCGATCGTGCAGAGCCACGGCGGCATTCTGCTCGAGCATGCCAAGGCGACGATCTTCCACAACGATCTGCGGCCCGGCGACCGCTTCTTCTGGTTCAGCAGCACCGGCTGGATGATGTGGAACTACCTGGTGGGCAGCTTGCTGAGCGGTTGCAGCATTGTGCTGTACGACGGCAGCCCGGCCTGGCCGGATATCGGCGCGCTGTGGGCGCTGGCCGAGCGCGCCGGCATCACCTACTTCGGCACGTCTGCGGCGTTTATCGCGGCGTGCATGAAGGCGGGCCTGCGGCCGAGCGAGCACTACGACCTGCGCGCCATTCGCGCGCTCGGCTCGACGGGCTCGCCGCTGACGGTGGCTGGCTTTGCGTGGGTGTACGCGCACGTGAGCCCGCGGCTGGCGCTCGAGTCGCTCAGCGGCGGCACCGATGTGTGCACCGCGTTTGTCGGCGGCGTGCGCGTGCAGCCGATCTACGCCGGCGAGATCCAGGGCGCCTCGCTTGGCGCGAATGTGCAGGCGTTCGGCCCTGGCGGCAGAGCGCTGGTGGGCGAGGTTGGCGAGCTGGTGATCACCGCGCCAATGCCCTCGATGCCGATCGCTTTCTGGAACGACCCGGGCGGCGCGCGCTACCGCGCCAGCTACTTCGATATGTACCCGGGGGTGTGGCGGCACGGCGACTGGATCGCGATCAACGAGCGCGGCGGCTGCGTGATCTACGGCCGATCCGACTCGACGATCAACCGCCAGGGCGTGCGCATGGGCACCAGCGAGATCTACCGCGTGGTGGAGGGCCTCCCCGAGATCGCCGACAGCCTGGTTGTCGACCTCGAGCTGCTCGGGCGCGAATCGTTTATGCCGCTGTTTGTGGTGCTGCGCGCCGGCGCGTCGCTCGACGAAGGGCTGCGCCAGCGGATCAGGCAAGCGCTGCGCCAGGAGGTATCGCCGCGCCACGTGCCCGATGAGATCGTGGCGATCGACGAGGTGCCGTACACGCTCAGCGGCAAAAAGCTCGAGGTGCCGATCCGCCGCATTCTGCTGGGCCACCCGGTGGGGGTGGCGCTGAGCGCCGGCTCGCTGCGCAACCCGGCCGCGCTCGATTTCTTTCTGCGGTTCGCCGATCGCCTGAGAGGTTCGCTTGACCAACCCTAGCTCCAGCCAATCGCTGCGCAGCCCCGCCGAGCTGCGCGAGATCGCGGCCGCGCGCGGGATCGCCGCGACGCTGCACCACGCCAGCCAGCCCATGCCCACCGTCGAGGCCGCCGCCGCCGCGATCGGCGTGCCGGTGGAGGCGATGACCAAGAACATTGTGTGCATCGTCGGCGAAGCGGCCATCCTGGTGATCGCCGCCGGCCGCGCGCGCATCGACGACCGCGCGCTGGCGCGGCACTTCGGCGTGAGCCGCGGCAAGACCGGGCTGGCGCGGCCCGAGCAGGCCTATGCGATCACCGGCTTTGTGGTGGGCTGCATGCCTTCGTTTGGCCACCGCGTAGCGCTGCCGACGCTGGTCGACCCGGCGGTGCTGCGGCTTGAGCGCGTGTACGGCGGCACCGGCGACCCGGCGGTGCTGATCTCGCTGGCCACCGCCGACCTGCTGGCGCTCACCGGCGGCCAGGCTGCCGAGGTGGTGCGCCAGGGCTGACACCAAGCGCAGCGATGCTGACCCTGCGGGCGCCCCGGAGCGCGTCAGCATCGCCGATTGCTCTGCGCGGCCCGGCTGCGATCTGCGGCGCTCAGCGCTCGGGCGGCTCGAGCTGGTGGCGCTCGACCGCCGACGAAAGCACCAGCGCGGTGGTGATCTGGCCGTAGGGGTTGAAGCGGTCGATCAGCGCCTCGAGGTGCGCGACCGAGGCGGCCGCGATCTTGAGGATGTAGCTATCGCTGCCGGTGACGCGGTGGCACTCGATCACCTCGGGCAGCTCGCGCACCAGGTCGGCCACGCGCTCGCCGCGCTCGCCTACCTCGCTCAGCCGCATAAACGCCAGCAGCTCCAGCCCAACCTTCGCGGGGTTCACGGCCGCGTGGTAGCCGGTGATCACCCCGGCCTCTTCGAGGCGCCGCACGCGCTCGGCCACCGCCGGCGCCGAAAGCCCCACCGCGCGCCCAAGCTCGCTGAACGAGCTGCGCGCGTTGGCCTGCAGCAGCCGCAGCAGCTTGCGGTTGATGCTGTCGAGCAGCTCGTTGGAATGGGCACCAGCCATGGTGTTGCGCCTTCGCTTTGTTCGCTGATCAAGGCTTAGGACTTACGCCGTTGCGCTGTTCGGCTTCCCGAAACCGTGCATTGTGCCTGCGGCAGCAGGGTACTTCGCTTTCTTTTGTGCTGAGATTTTGGCGCTTTGCGCCAAAATCTCAGCACCATCCATGAAAAGTACCGCTCTGCCGAAGGCAAAAACGCGCACCGCGTAAGTCCTGTAAAAGGAAAGTACCGCTCTGCCGAAGGCTGAGTACGCTAGCTGCGTAAGTCCTAAAGGCTATCGGGTTCTGCGCGCGCTGTCAAATCCGGCCGCGCCGGCCGCTGCAAATAGGGTACAATAGCGCCCGTGCCGCAACCCGGCGTCGGGCCGGCCGATTCGGAGAAACAGTATGCGCTTTGTCAGCTTCAATTATATCGACCGTTTCGCGCGCGCGGGCGTGCTGCTGGGCGAGGCGGTGATCGATATCGCGGCGGCGGCGCCGCTGGTGTTCGAGCAGCACGACGACCAGCGCTGGGAGCTGCTGGACATCCTGCGCGGCGCGCCAGACGGCATGGGCCTCGACGGGGCGTTCGAGATCGCCACCGCCGTGCTCGACCAGCTGGGCGTGAGCGATGCCGACGAGTTCGGCCAGATGGTTGCGCCTGGGCGCGGCCTCTCGGGCGCCATCGCGATCGGCGGGGTCGAGATGGTGCTGCCGATCGACGAGGTGCGGCTGGTGGCGCCGCTGCCGCGCCCCAACAGCCTGCGCGATTTCTATGCCTTTGAGCAGCACGTGGCCACCGCCAACCGCAACCGCGGCCGCGATGTGCCCTACGCCTGGTACGAGATCCCGGTGTTCTACTTCGGCAACCACATGGCGATCTATGGCCCGAACGCCGACATCCCGCTGCCGCGCACCAGCGCGCTCGACTACGAGCTTGAGGTCGCCTGTGTGATCGGCCGGGCCGGGCGCGACATCGCCGAGGAAGACGCCGAGGCGTATATCGCCGGCTACACGATCCTGAACGACTGGAGCGCGCGCGACCTGCAGCGCGAAGAGATGGCGGTGGGCCTCGGGCCGGCCAAGGGCAAGGATTTCGCTACTTCGCTTGGCCCCTGGCTGGCCACCCCCGACGAGCTTGCCGACCTGGCGCTGGGCGACGGGCGCTTCAACATGCCGATGCTGGCGCGCGTGAACGGCGAGGAGCGCTCGCGCGGCAACTTCCGCGATATCTACTATACGTTTGCCCAGATGATCGCGCGGGCCTCGCGCGACGCCACGCTGTACCCCGGCGACATACTGGGCAGCGGCACTGTCGGCACCGGCTGCCTGCTCGAGCTCACCGCCGGGCAGGGGCCGTGGCTCGCCCCCGGCGACGAGGTCGAGCTTGAGGTCGCCGGCCTGGGCGTGCTGAAGAATCAGATTATCCCGTAGGCGCCACCAAACCGCTATGCGCTATTCTGCGTACTGACATAGCGGTGGCACGCGGCGTGCGTGCCGCTAGTGTATGTGCAGGCAAGGAGTACTCGCTATGGCGACAAATATCAACGCATCGCAGGCGCGCCCGGCCGCGGACGCCGAGCCGCGCGGCGGGCGGATTGGCGTAGCCTTCGATTGGGGTTTTGGCGTGCAGATGGCCGCTGTGGGCCTCCTGACGCTGGCCGGGGTGCCGAACAACGGGGTGACGGTGCCGCGGCTGCTGGGGCTGCTGCCGCTGGCCGGGGCGGCGGCGGCCTACGCACAGGGCGAGGCGCTGCGGCGCGGCAATGGCCTGGCCTGGTGGGTGCAGGTGATCGGCAACAGCGCGCTGACGGTGGCGGGCATCGGCAGCCTGGCGGTGCTGCCGCGCCAGCTCGCGGCGGGCCACTACGGCTTTCTCTACACCGTCGTGCTGCTGCTGGTGGTATCGCCGCTCGAGGTGTGGCTGCTGACGCGGCCCGGCTCGCGGCGCTGGTACGGCTCGGTGAACCCCGACGAGGCGCGCGCCCGCCATAGCGGCGCCTGGATGACCGGCACGGTCGCCTGGGCGGTGGTGTGCGGCCTGCTGCAGACGGCCGCCGGGCTGGGCTGGATCTAGCTGGTTCCTTGTTCCACGCGCGCTGCGCGCAGGTGCTGGCGATAGGTCGCTGGCGCCTGCGTATTTTGTTTGGGTGGCTAATCGTTTCTTAATAGAAACAGTGTAAGAATTTCGTAGTACACCGCGCGCCCTACCCAGCGGCGGGGCGCCTGTGGTACGAGAAAGGAACACGCTGTTTGTATGAAACGTCTTGCATCACGATATTTGCGCAGCGCCGGGCTAGGCGCCTGGCTGCTCACGCTTGGCAGCGTGGGCGTTATCCTGCACCTCACGCTGCGCCCCTACGATTTTCAGATCCCAAGCGCGCTGCGCACCGCCGGCCTGGCCGGCCTGCTCGGCGCCTTTCTGTCCGGCCCGGTCGACCCCGCCGATATTCTCAATAATATTGTTCTGTTTGTGCCGCTGGGGGTTGGCCTGGCGTGGCTGCTCGAGCGGCGCGGCTACCGGGTGCGCGGCGCGCTGCTGCTGGCCCTCGCGCTTGGCGCGGGGCTCTCGCTGTCGGTCGAGCTGATCCAGCTGTTTCTGCCCACCCGCACCGCTACCCCGGCCGATGTCGCCACGAATACGTTTGGCGCGGGCGCGGGCGTGCTGCTGCTGCACGGCGCGCGGCTGGCGCTGGCCTCGCCGCGCAACCAGGCC
>CALLYN010000958.1 GCA_937858455.1 uncultured Kouleothrix sp. | reverse complement strand
CTCGCAGTCGGGCGGCTGGTTCGGCCAGCAGATCCAGCGCTCCGACGACGGCGGCGCCACATGGGAGCCGGTGAACAATGAGTTCGTGTACGATGGCGTGCCCGGCACCCACCAATGGTACGACGGCACTCAGCACCCGTGGGAATTCAAGCGAGTCTGGCACCTCGAGCCTTCGCTCAGCGACCCGGACACCGTATACGCCGGGGTCGAAGACGCGGCCATGTTCCGCACCACCGACGGCGGCCGCAGCTGGCATGAGCTTTCCGGCCTGCGCAAGCATACCTCAGGCCCCTCGTGGCAGCCCGGCGCCGGCGGCATGTGCCTGCACACAATCATCCTCGACCCGAGCAACCCCGACCGGATCTTCATCGCGATCTCGGCCGCAGGCGCCTTCCGCAGCGACGACGGCGGCACGACATGGCAGCCGATCAACCACGGCCTGCGCTCGGAGTTCATGCCCAACCCCGAGGCCGAGGTCGGCCACTGCGTGCACAACCTGGCCATGCACCGCTCGCGCCCCGGCGTGCTGTTCATGCAGAAGCACTGGGACGTGATGCGCAGCGACGACGCCGGCGCCTCGTGGCACGAGATCAGCGGCAACCTGCCCACCGACTTCGGCTTCCCAATCGCGGTGCACGCGCACGAGCCCGAGACGATCTACGTCGTGCCGATCACCAGCGACTCACAGCACTTCCCGCCCGACGGCAAGCTGCGCGTGTACCGCAGCCGCAGCGGCGGCGGCGAGTGGGAGCCGCTGACAAACGGCCTGCCGCAGAGCAACTGCTACGTGAATGTGCTGCGCGACGCGATGGCCGTCGACACACACGCGTCGTGCGGGATCTACTTCGGCACCACCGGCGGGCAGGTGTATGCCTCCGCCGACAGCGGCGACACCTGGGCGCCGATCGTGCGCGATCTGCCGTCGGTGCTCTCGGTCGAAGTGCAGACGCTGCGATGATCCGCGTGATGCTCCCGGCGCACCTGCGCACGCTGGCGCGCCTCAGCGGCGAGGCCGAGGTCGAGGTCGTGGGCGCGGTGACACAGCGCTCGGTGCTCGACGCGCTCGAGGCCAAGTATCCGGTGCTGCGCGGCGCCATTCGCGACCATGTCACCAAGCAGCGCCGGGCGTTTGTGCGCTTCTTCGCCTGCGAGGAGGATCTGTCGCACGAGCCGCCCGACGCCGCGCTGCCCGAGGCGGTGGCGCGCGGCGTCGAGCCGTTCATCGTGGTGGGCGCGATCGCCGGCGGCTAGCCGCCACCCGCGTCGCAGGCTGCCGCAGGCAGCTGCAGCATGCGATCTGCTGTGCTGGGATGTTCGCGCTTCGTGCGAATATCCCAGCACCACACAGGGAAAAGAACTGCTCTGCCGAAAGCCAAGCCCCGGCCGCGCAAGCCGTATTGTTGAAAAGACAGGCAGCATGAGCACAAAAAGCATCGCCGAAAAGCTCCAGATCAAGCCAGGCACGCTCGCCTGGCTCTCCGACGCCGCGTACCGCGAGCGGATCGGGCCGCTGCCCGAGGGCGCGCGCCTGGTCGAGGCGTTTGGCGACGCGACGGCCACGCTGATCTTCGCCGGCGACGCTGCGTCGCTGCGCGGCGCGCTCGACAGCCACAGAGAGCTGCTGGCCCGGCCCAGCGCCTTCTGGGTGCTGTACCCCAAGGCCAACCGCACCGACATCAACCGCGACAGCCTGTGGCCAATCCTCGCCGAGTATGGCATGCGGCCGATCAGCCAGGTGGCCGTCGACGATGTCTGGTCGGCGCTGCGCTTCCGCCCGCTGAAGCCCGGCGAGGTGCCGTTCAGCCCAGGGCAGTAGAAGCACGCCCGCCGCCGTGCTATACTGGCGGCTATGAGCACACCTACTCAGCCGCCCGGCGCACGCTGCCGCGAGTGCGGCGCGCCTTCCGCCGACGGAATGACCTGCTGGGAGATGCTCGGCGCGCTGATAGCCTGGGAGTATAGCGACCCCGAGCTGCAGGCCGAGCATTTCCTCACCGTCGCCTCGTACAACCTCCAACACCCCGCGCAGTTCACCGACGCGGCGCTGGCTGGCCTGCGCGCCGCATTTGTCGATCATCTCGACCGTGGCGTGGCCGTGGCCGAGCTGCGCCGCCGCGTTGGGCGATTGGCCGCCGGGCCGGCGCGCGTGCTGCGGC
>CALLYN010000957.1 GCA_937858455.1 uncultured Kouleothrix sp. | reverse complement strand
GCGGGCTTCCGCGACGCGGTGGAGATTGGGCGCGAAAATCGCTACGACCTGTACGACCTGCTGCTCGAAAACCCACGCCCACTGGTGCCGCGCTACCTGCGCTTCGATGTCCCCGAGCGCACGCTGGCCGACGGTACGGTGCTAACCGCGCTCGACGAACAGTATGTTGAGCGGCTGGCGCGCGAGCTGGCCGCCGCCGGGGTTGAGGCCGTAGCAGTTGCCTTTCTGCACAGCTTCACCAACCCGGCGCACGAGCAGGCCGCCCGCGCCGCAGTGGGCCGCGCCGCCCCTAATATGCGCGTGTCGATTTCTTCGGATGTGGTGCCCGAGATTCGCGAGTTCGAGCGCACCTCCACAACGATCGCCAATGTGTATGTGCAGGCGCGCGTCGAGCGCTATTTGCGCGAGCTTGAAGCGCGATTGCAGCGCATGGGCGTGGGCGGCAACCTGTTCCTGATGCTTTCCTCAGGCGGCATCGCCACCGTCGATACCGCCGTGCGCTACCCGGTGCGCCTGCTCGAATCTGGCCCGGCGGCAGGCGCGCTGGCGGCTACAGCCTACGGGCAGGCCGCGGGCCACCCCCATCTGCTGTCGTTCGATATGGGCGGCACCACCGCCAAAATCTGCGTTATCGACCAGGGCCGCCCGCTGATTGCGCACGAGTTCGAAGTCGATCGTATGTACCGCTTCAAGAAAGGCTCAGGCCTGCCAATCACCATCCCGGTTATTGAGATGATTGAGATCGGCACCGGCGGCGGCTCGATCGCGCGCGTCGATGCGCTGGGGCTGCTAAAGGTCGGCCCCGACTCATCTGGCTCGGTGCCGGGGCCGGTGTGCTATGGACGCGGCGGCAGCGAGCCAACCGTCACCGATGCCGACCTGGTGCTGGGCTACCTCGACCCGGCCTACTTCCTGGGCGGGCGCATGGCACTGGATGTAGCGGGCGCGCGGCTGGCGATTAGCACGCGGATTGCCGCGCCGCTGGGTATCTCGATTGAAGCTGCGGCCTGGGGCATTCACCAGATCGCCAACGAGCACATGGCCAATGCCGCGCGCGTCCACGCACTTGAGCGCGGCAAAGATCCACACCGCTTCCCGATGTTTGCGTTTGGCGGTGCCGGCCCGGTGCATGCCTATCGCATCGCGCGCGCGCTAGGCGCACCGGCGCTGCTGGCCCCGCTCGGCGCAGGCGTGATAAGCACGGTCGGTTTTCTCTCGGCACCGCTGGCCTTCGATTTTGTGCGCTCGTGGCGCGGCCAGCTCGGCGCACTCGATTGGGCACACGCCAATACGCTGCTGCGCGAAATGGAAGCCGAAGGCGCTAGCCTGCTCGAAGCATCGGGGGTTACTGCGGGCGCGGTGCGCTACCGCCGCGAGGCCGATATGCGCTACGTCGGCCAGGGCCACCAGATCCGTGTGCCGCTGCCCGACGGCGAGCTGAACGATGCGCATCTGCCCGCGCTGCAAGCCGCCTTCGAGGCGGTGTACCGCGAGCTGTACGAGCGGCTTGGCCCGCCGGTGCCGGTAGAAATCATCAACTGGCGCGTGGTGGCGTCTGGCCCCGAACCCGAGCTGCAGCTGGCGGTGCGCGCCGAAAATGCTACTGCCGAGGCTGGCGATGCCGTGAAGGGCGCGCGCCCGG
Organism: uncultured Kouleothrix sp.; assembly: GCA_937858455.1. GTDB lineage: Bacteria > Chloroflexota > Chloroflexia > Chloroflexales > Roseiflexaceae > Kouleothrix. The sequence continues at coordinate 514 of CALLYN010000957.1, read as the reverse complement.
CCTACTTTCCCGAAACTGGCGGCTTCACCAGCACCCCAATCTACGACCGCTATCGCCTCGCGCCAGGCGCACAGTTCACTGGCCCGGCGATCATCGAGGAGCGCGAATCGACTGTGATTGTGGGGCCGGGCGCGCGCTGCCAGATCGATGCGCAGTGGAACCTGGTGGTGGAGCTGGTGAGTTAGCTTACTATTCACCACAGAGACACAGAGGACGCAGAGGTTTTACTTTTGGCCTGCTATTCACCACTGAGACGCGGAGGGCGTAGAGATGTTACTTTTGGCTTTTTCTTTACTCCGTGCCTCTGTGTCTCTGTGGTAAAAAAACGTGGTAAAAAACAAGGAAACGCCATGGTTCTCGACCCGATCACCCTCGAAGTGCTCTGGAACCGGCTGCTCTCCGTGGCGAACGAGCAGCAGGTTGCGCTAATGCGCACCGCCTTCAGCACGATCGTGCGCGAGTCGCAAGATCTCGCCTGTGGCGTGTTCGACACGCGCGGCCAGATGATTGGGCA
>CALLYN010000956.1 GCA_937858455.1 uncultured Kouleothrix sp. | reverse complement strand
GCAGCTGGGGGTCGTGTGCGTAGGCCGACAGTACTACCCCGGCAGTAGGCCGATCAGCCGCGAATTGCGACCCGATGCGCGGCCACAGGCCGGCCAAAAAGCTATACTTCAATTGGCGACACCAACACGGTGTGCCGGGACATCGCAGAGCAGCGCCTCTCAATTACGGCCTTGTGGCTCGGCAGCCTACCGCTCGCCCGCGCTCCAACGCCCTGATTGGCCGGCGCTGCCCCGCGCTCAATCGGCAGGCCGCGCGGGTATCGCCGGACGCACGCTCAAACTGCATAGCTTCATCCGCCTGGCGGGAGCTTTCGCGCCAGGCGTGCTTCTCCGCTGCTGTTTTCGGCGTTTGTGCGCCAAGCACACACGCCAAAAAACAGCTGGCGCCTGCCGCCAACCTGCGCGGGTATGCCATAAGGCATGCGCCACAGCTGGCAACGCGGGCAAAACCCCTCTTTTCATTCACCAGGGCCATCAAACGCCCCGGTGTCGGGGTGTCGTGGCCTTTTGCTGTCAAGCAAAGCAAAAAAGGAGCGCACCCCAATGATCTGCCACGACGAAACCCTGCTCAACGACCTGTGCGAGCGACTGTACGAATTGCGGCGAACGCTGCGCTACTTTCTCAAAGATCACGCGCGGTATGGCTCGGCGACAAACATCGGCGTTCTGTTAGAGATCAAAGACAAGCGCCGCGACATCGGTCGCCTGAAAGCCGAACTTCGGCGATTGGGCGTCGATGTCGACGACCAGTTCGACGATACCGACCCTGATGCAATTGCACACGAGCGCGACGGCCCACCACAGCCGGACGCCGCAGGAGATAGCTCCTGCGGCGTCTTGGCTTGCCCGCCGTGGCTACGGCGGCGCCTCGTATTCTGCGCAGCGCGGCACGTAGCGCCGACCCCTAAACGCCACCGCGCGCCCGTTCACATCAATACAGGCGCGGCGCTCAAGCCCGCACGACGCTTATCAGCCAGGAGGGCACACCTATGCCAGGCAACACACGCACCAACCGTTTGGCCGTATCGCTGGCGCGGCAGGCCGCGTATAACCCGGTTCCACGCAGCCTGCTGATGACGCTGGCGAACGAGCCGGCCACCGAGCAGCTGGCGCGCGAGGCGCTCGTGACGCGCGCCGCCCGCACGGTGCTGGCTCGTGACATCGACCGGGCCAAGATCGCGCTGCAGCGCTCGGAGCTTCGCGAGGGGCTGTTTGAGCTGCCCAGCGGCCTCGAGCTGCTGCCTGGCCTGCCCGGCCGCTCGGGCGAGCGGCTGCCGCTCGGCAGCGGCGAGCGCAAAGAGGCCACGCGCGAGGTCGGCACGGCCGAGCGTGCCGACGGCTTTATCCCGGCGACCGAGGCGGTGATCTACAACCCGCTGCCCGCCTTTGCCAGCGGCGGGAAGCCGTTTGTTTCGCGGCGCGAGCGAGCGCTGCGCCGGCGGCTCGTACGTGCAAGCGCCGCGAGCGACAATCATGTGACGATCTTTGGCGGCGACGACCGGATCAACATTTACCCGAGCGGCTACCCCGAGCGCTGCGTGTGCCGGATCGAGGTGTATACTCAGGAGTATAACGACGGGCCGTGGATCTTTCGCAAGCGCGGCACGGGCTTTATCGCCGGCGAGCGGATCATGATGACATCGGGCCATATGCGGCCCGATCAGCCGTACGCCGGCTGGATGATCAAGGTTGTGCCAGGGTACTACGATGGCTCGTCGGTATATGGCGCCGGCTTCTACACCTTTGCCAGCGACTACCGCTACTGGGACAGCGACACCGGCAACGATATGATGGTATGCCGGCTGTACGATCCGATCGGCGCCACCACGGGCTACTTCGGCGCCATAACCTACCAAAGCCGCTGGGAAGATTGGAATGTTTGGTCGATGTGTGGCTACCCCTACGACCGTGGCGAAAGCCGGCCGACCTACCAGGGCGGCATCCCCGTGCGCGACGACGACGACGGCGACGATATTCGGCTGCCCGACGGCGGCGAGTGGGACACCGCGCAGATCGAGAACGAGGCCGACGAGGCCAGCGGCGCGAGCGGCTCGCCGCTATACTCGTGGTTCGACAATGGGCAGCTGTACGCAATCGGCGTACACCACGGCACAGAAACCGATTACATCTTTCCGTTCAGCAGCGAAACGCTTTCGGCCGCCGCCGGCGGGCCTGGGCTGCCGGCGATCATCAACTGGGCGCGCGCGAACTGGCCCTGATCGCCAGAAAGGGAAGTGCGAAGGGCATAACCCCTCGCACTTTCCTTTTCAGACAGGTTTCAGCGCGATGTGCGGCGGTAGCGAGCAAGCATCGCCGCCTAATCGAGCCGCAGAAACCACTCCTCGGTGGTGGGGCCGCCCTCGACGGCGGCCCACGAGTCTTCGCCGCGGATCACAAACCCGCACTTTTGCAGCACGCGCAGCGACCCGGCATTGTGCTTGGCGACATAGGCATACAGCGGGCGGGCCGGCAGCTGCGCTAGCAATAGCGCCAGCGCGCGGCTGGCCACGCCGCGTCCCCACAGCTTGCGGTCGATCCAGTAGCCAATCATCGGCTTTTCGTCCTGCACGAAGCAGGCAATGCTGCCGGCCACCTGGCCATCGAGCAGGATCGTTCTGTTGACCACCGTGGGGTCGGCGCGGATCTTGGCCCAGTGCGCCATAAATGCGTCGCGCGGCCGCGCTGGGAATGCGGCCATGCGCGTGGCCTCAGGGTCGAGCTGGTGCTCGAACAGGATCGGCAGGTCGTCGTCGATCACGTCGCGCAGCGCGACATCGCCGGTGGGCGGGTGGGTCATAGCATCCTCTGCGTATAGCGCGCCGCTAGCCAGCAGGCGGCGTGGCTGGCGAAAAGATGCGCCTATTATACCAAGCGAGAATCGAGAGATCCACCTGCCGGCGCCCCTGAGCCGATACGGCGTCTGCCGCTCTCCCAAGCGAGGTTGCAGGCCCCCGCGTATCGCAGCACTTCGGCTATAATTGCGCCGCACACACACAAAGAAAGGAACCGTATGCTCGCCGGCATCAGCAAAGCCCTGGTTGGCCTGGTCGCGCTCGAACACGTGTATATTCTGTACCTCGAGATGTTCGGCTGGACATCGCCGCGCGTCCGGCGGATCTTCGGGACGACGCCCGAGTTCGCGCAGGCCAGCAGGGCTCTGGCGGCCAACCAGGGGCTGTACAATGGCTTTCTGGCGGCCGGGTTGCTGTGGAGCCTGCTGCACCCCGACGCCGGAACCGGCCGGCAGCTGGCGCTGTTCTTCCTGGGATGCGTGCTGCTGGCCGCGCTGTTTGGCGGGCTCACGGCCAAGCGCTCGATCCTGTGGGTTCAGGGCGGCCCGGCGCTGCTGGCCCTGCTGGCGCTGCTGGCGAGCTAGCCGCACGGGCGCGACGTATCGCGCCCGTACCGTGCCTGTGGATCGAAGCCTGCCTTAGCGCGTGAGCATTTTGAAGGCGAAGCCGCGGCCATAGCCGGCCTGGTAGGCCAGCAGCCCCCAGAATCTGGCGAAGTTCTCGGTGAGCGGCGCGCTGGCGATGCCGCCGACGTCGACTGGCACGACGCCCAGGTCGTGCGCGAGCTGGATGGCCGCCTGCTTGGCCGGCGGGTCGTCGCCGCAGATAAACGTCTCGACCGCCACACCGCCATAGATCGGGTCGGCCAGCACTTCCCAGGGCGTCGCGTTGAACGCCTTGGCAATACGCGCGCCCCCAGCCGCGTGCGCCACAGCCGCTGCCGCCGAGCCAAAGCCTGCGGGCGCCCCACCAAACGCGTTCGTCGTATCGATGAGGATTTTGCCGGCGAGATCGAGCGCGGGCAATGCCGCGAGCGCAGCGTCGAGCGGCAGCGCCACAATCACCACCTCGCCGAACGCCGCGGCCTCGGCGAGGCTGCCCAGCCGCACGCCCGCGCCGGCTACGGCCTGCGCCTTCGGGCTGGCCGGGTCGCGCACGCCGACGAAGATCGAATGGCCGTGCTCAGCCAGGCGCCGCGCCAGCGTCCCGCCAATATTGCCGGCGCCTAGAATGCCGATCTGCATACTCTTTGCTCCTTATAGACACGAGGTACGCGGTGTTCTTCCACGTCGGAGGCTTGGCGGGCGCAAGCCCTCCAAAATCACTCTTTGTGGCTGGTCGCGGCCGTGGCCGTGGCCGCGACCAGCCAAAAAAATGGGATAAACGCTCTAGAAGACACGCAATTATAATACAGCTCGGTATAGTAACCTGTCAACCAGCTTGCGGCCGGCAAGTCGCGGCGTTACAATAGCCGTAGCTCCAATGCACCTTCGTTCTGTTACACGCCGGTGAACCCGATGACTGCTGAGATCGACGCGGGCGCTACGCGCGGGCCAGGCCGGCCGCGCGAGCCTGCTACCGACGCGCGTATCCTCGCGGCTGCCCTACGCCTGATGGCGCAGGGTGGCTATGTGCGCATGTCGATGGAGGCAGTGGCTGCCGAGGCGGGCGTGACCAAGCCGACGATCTACCGGCGCTACACCAGCAAGATCCAGCTGGCGTTGGCGGCGATCGTGGCATTCTGCGATCAGGATCCGCCGCGCTCCAGCGGCGCCACGCGCGCCGACCTGGTGGCCCAACTGCGGCACCTGCGGCGCGCGCTCGGCCGGCCGTATGGCATGGCGCTGCTCGGCACGGTGCTAGCCGAAGAGCACGAGACGCCCGAGCTGCTCGCGAGCTTTCGCGAGTACCTGGTACACCCGCGCCGCACAGCAGTGCGCGCCATTCTCGAGCGCGCGCGCGCCCACGGCGAGCTGCCGGCCGGCGCCGACCTGACGCTGGCGATCAACATGCTGATCGGCGCCTACTACGCTCAGTACCTTGCCGGCGAGCCGTTCGCCGACGACTGGGCCGAGCGCGTAGCAGACCAGGCGCTGGCGAGCATCGGCTGGGCCGGCACCGGCTAGCGCTCTAACGGGTGGGCGGCGCCTCCGAATGGCAGGGCATACACGGTACGCACGAGCTTCCCTGCCCCGATTGTGGCGTAGGGCGCCACAATCGGGGCGCTATAAAGCACAAAGCGCCGCGAAAAGGCGTGCCTGGCCGAAACAAAATCTATTAAGGCAGGCTATTTGCCAGGCTCTGCTGCAAGCCCTGGGTCAGCTGGGCCTTCTCCTGATCAGACAGCCGCGCATCGGGATGCATGATCAGGTAGTCGCTGGGCGGCATCGCGCCGTTGCGGATCTGCTGTCCGATCTCCTCGGCCATGCGCGTGGCGCGAAACCCTTGCAGCCGGTTCAGCTCGGAAAGATTCAGGTGCGAGCGGCCCTCGCTGATGTGGTTGCTCAGCAGCCACGAGCCCGGCGCGATGTAGCCATACCACGGCCAGACGCTCTCGTTGCTATGGCAGTCCATACACGCGCGCCGCGCCAGCTGCTGCGTGCCCTGCGAATCCCACCGGATCGCGGCCTGCGCCGGCGGGTTGCTGCGGTTGACCGGCACAAACTGGGCCAGCGCCAGGCCGACGATGGTGATCGCCACCGAGCTGAAGATCGCCTGCCCGGCCTCGCGCCGGGTATCGGCCGGGGCGGGCGCGGCTGTGTCGGGTGTGGCTGCGGCGGC
>CALLYN010000955.1 GCA_937858455.1 uncultured Kouleothrix sp. | reverse complement strand
GCCGCGCCAAGCTCGCGCGCTGCGGCGGCGCCGGCCTCGTCGTTCACGTCGGCGAGCAGCACGCGCGCGCCCTCGGCCACAAACACGCGCGCGATGCCCAGGCCAATGCCCTGCGCCGCGCCCGTCACAATCGCCACTTTATCTGCTAACTTCGCCATTCCTGTCTTCTTTCGGCTAGAGGCCGCCAATCGAGAGCGAATCAGCCCTCGCTCTTTTTTGCCACCGCCTGCACCGCGGCGATCACCGCGTCTTCGGCCTGGCTCATGGGGTGGGCCAGGGCGCGGGCGCGCAGCTCGGCCAGCCGCCGCGAGCCGCCGGCCTGCTCGTCGCTCCACTCGCGCACAAACGCGCCGCCCTTGATGTCGTTCAGCAGGCTGGCGCGGGCGCGCTCGCGCATTGCCTGGCTGATCAGCGCCGGCCCGCGCGAGAGCGTGCCGTACTGGCTGGTGGTCGAGTGATGCGCCATCTGCTTGAAGAAGCCGTTGCGGCTCATGGCCGCGACGATCTCGGCGGCCTCGCCCGAGGCGTACAGCTCCATCACCATCAGCTCAGGCGAGAAGCCGTGCTCGACGCCGATCTCGAAGCACTCGACGAACCAGGCGGTCAGGCCGGCCCAGATCACCTGCTCGGCGAACAGGTCGAGCTCGGCCTCCTCGCGGAAGCTCGACTCGAACACGCCGCCGCGCGTCAGGCCGATGCCCTTGCACAGCGCCAGCGCGGTGGCGCGCGCGCCGCCGGTTGCGTCGTGGTGCACCGCGAACTGCGCCAGCGCGCCGCTGCCCTTGGTGTACAGCGCGCGCACATTCACGCCGGTCATGCGCGGGGCGACCATAATCACGTCGACGTTGGGCGGCGGCACGATCAGCCCATAGCCGACGTTGTAGCCGCTGGCCCACACCAGCGCCTGGCCGGGGCGCAGCGCCGGCGCGATCTGCTCGGGCCAGATCAGCGGCTGCGACTCGTCGGTGGTGAGCACCAGCAGGATGTCGCCGGCCGCCGCGGCCGCTGCGATCGGCTGGGGCGCGAAGCCATCGGCGGCGGCGCGCGCGCGGTAGTCGTCGTCGCGGTTGCCGACGATCACATGCACGCCGCTATCGCGCAGGTTCAGCGCCTGGGCCTGGCCCTGGTTGCCGTAGCCCAGCACCGCCACAGTTTTGCCGGCCAGCGGCTCAAGCGAGGCGTCGTGATCTTTCAGTAGGTGCATCGGTGTCGCTCCGTATTGAATGAAAGAATGCCGGATGAGTTGAAAAGCCTGTGGTTCATGCCCTGCCGAAGCGCAAAAGGTTCAGGCGATCGCAGGGCATACGCCAAGCACATTGATATGCCACCGGCGTCCCTTTTCATATAGCACAAGTGGCTAGGCCAGCAGCGCGCGCAGATGATCGCGGAACAGGATCGTCTCGGAAACATTGTCGCACTCGTTGCAGCGCTCCCAGTCGAGCCAGATATACTCGATGCCCAGCCAGCCAGCGTAGCCGCTGGCGCGCATGGCCGCGATCACCCGCGCGTAGTCGATCGTGTTTTCTTTCAGCGCGCACTGCAGGCGGCCGGCGCGCGCGCCGCGCACGTGGAAGTGGCTGGCGAGCGCGACCAGCGGCTCGACCTCGGCGTCGGCCATGCCCAGGCGGGTGAAGTGGGTGTAGTCGAGCGTCAGCGTGAGGCCGGGCACCTGCGCCACCAGCTCGGCGGCCAGCGCCGGGCTCGGCACGATCGAGCCGACGTGCGGCTCGACGCCAAAGGTGATGCCATAGCCCTGGGCCTGCGCGACGCGCCAGTGCAGCTCGTCGACGGCGCGCGCCCATGCCTCGGCCGGCGGCTGGCCTGCGAACTCGACGCCGGGCAGCGTGGTGACGTGGTGGGCGCCCAGGCGCGCGGCATACTCAAGCGTGCGCGCGAACTGCTCGCGGGCGTGGCGGCGCCGCGCCGCCTCGGGCTGGTTGATCGCGAATGGGGTGAAGTCGGGGTCGAGCTGCAGAAACACGTCGGCGGCGGCCAGCCCGCAGTCGTCGAGCTGGTGCTTCAGCCGCCGCGACGCCAGGCCAAGCTGCGCGAACTCGCGCGAGGGCCAGAGGTGCGAGCGGTTCTCGAACAGGCCGATATCGACGCCGGCGAACTCGAGCATAGCGATCAGCCGCAGCACACTGTCGTGCGGCAGCAGCGGAAAGGTGAAGTCGGCACAGGCGAACTGGGCTTGCATCCGCTTACCTCCTGGCTACAGGGCGTTTTCTTGTGCGTGGATATGTACCGGCGAAGGCTCCCGATCACGTCAGGGCCTACGGCAGCTGGCGCGCTCTGCCGCAGGCGAAATGCACTGCTTCGAGAAGCCGAACAGCGCAACTGCGTTTGCCCCACGCGTTATGGCACAGCTAGGCGGTGCGGGCGCGCCGCTCACGCCAGCGCTGGCGCAGGTAGGCGATCCCGTTGCGCTGGTACACCAGCCACTCGATCACCAGGACGATCAGCGCCAGCGCGGCCAGCCAGCGCCAGAACTCCTGACGGCCGACGCGCTCGCTGGTGGTGGCCTGCTGCAGGCCGCTGGTCTGCGGCACCTTCAGCTCGGCCTGCGGCGCGATCTTCGATTCGTCGGGCGCGAACAGGTTCACGGCGTAGCGCTGGCGCGCCACCAGCTTGTCGCCCTGGAACTGCTCGACCGTATACACGCCAGGCGCGTCGGTTTCGGCGTCGATCGCCTGGCCGTTGCGCAGCGCCAGCTCGGCCACGGCGCCGCCGGGGTGCGTCACGCGCACCGCTGTGATGCTCGGGTCGACCGCCACGGCCAGCGGCTGGTCGGGCGCGAGCTGCGCGGCCTCGGCGCCGCTGCCGGGCGCGAGGTAGGCGACAATATTCGAGAGCAGCAGCGGGAAGGCGATCTGCACCGGCAGATCGGAGTTGTGCAGGTCGAACGCCAGCACGACGATCCGCCGCCCGTCGCGCTCGCCGGCCACCAGCATCGGGCCGCCGTCGCCGTCGACGACGACGTGCGCCCACGCGCCTGGCACGAGCGTATTGGCCTTGAGCACGCTCACGTCGCTGAGCTTGACATTGCGCAGCAGCGGCTCGTCGCCTGGGGATGGCCGCAGCGCCGGGAAATCGACCTGGCCTGTGACCGAGAAGAACTCGGTGGAGCGCGGCGGGGCGATAAAGAACAGGTTGCCGGGCGGCAGTGTCGCGGGCACCACGCTGTCGAAGATCGTCACCGGGATCTGCGCGGCCGTCTCGGTAAAAGCTGCGGTGCTGGTCGGCACCAGCGTGGCCTTGATGCTTGGCAGCCCGGCCAGGCCGACTTCAAGGAAGCGGTTGCCAGGGCTCACCAGCCGCACATTCGTGCCCTCGCCCACCGAGCTGACAGCCCAGGCGCGGTCGTCGAGCGGCAGCGCGTCGCCGCCGGCCGCCTCGACCAGGCGCGCCTCGGCCTTGCGCGCCTGCGCGGGAATATTGGCAATAATCGACTGGTCGGCGCCGGGCGCGATCGTCAGGCTATAGGCGTTGAACAGCTGGTCGTCGAGGTACAGGTCGAGCCTGCGGCTGGCCTGGCCCTGGCCGTAGTTGGTTGCCTGCACGAACAGCGTCTGGCCGGCGGGGCTGGGCTGGAGCGCCATGGCGCTGACGGCCACATTCTCGCCGCCCTGGCCGATCGGGAAGTAGCGCACGGTGGCCGGCACCGGCTGGAGCGCGTCGAGCGGGCGAACATTGCCGTCGGAGATGATCGCGATCTCGCTCTCGGCCTCGCGCGCTGACAGCGCCGCCGCGAGCGTCAGCGCCGGCGCGAGGTCGCTGCCGCCGCCGCTGCGGGTGCCGATCGAGTCGATCGCATTGCGCAGCTGGCGCCGGTCGGTGCTGGCCGACACCAGGATCTCGGTCTGGCCGCCGGCGGCGATCAGCGTGGCGCGGCCGTCGTCGGGCAGCTGGTCGATCAGCGTAATCGCCTGGCGCTTCGCGGCCGCCAGGCGGTTGGGCGCTATGTCGGTGGCGGCCATGCTGGCCGAGCGGTCGACGATCACGATCAGGTTGCGCCCGGCGATGCCGGTGGTGCGCAGAAACGGCCGCGCGAGCGCCAGCACCAGCAGCGCCAGCAGCAGCAGCTGGAGCAGCAGCAGCAGGTTGCGGCGCAGCTTCTGCCAGGGTGCGTTTGCCTCGACATCGCGCACGACCCGCTGCCACAGAAACGTGGACGACACGCGCCGCTCTTCGCGGCGGAGCTTCAGCAGGTACATGGCCACGATGATCGGGCCAATGATCAGCGCGCTTACGAGCGCGAGTGGGCTCAGAAATGCCATAGCTCTCTCGGCCGCAAGCGCCCGTGCTGGAGCGCTATGCGCCTGCGGCAGCGCTGGACTGCGCCAGCCGGCGATTGCGCAGCTATCGCACCACGCCGCGCCGGCGCAAGTTCGACAGCACGAACTCCTCGGCTGGAACCGAGGTGTCGGCGAAGATATAGTTAATGCCGCGCCCGCTACAGAAGCTTTCGACCTCGGCGCGCCACGCGCGCAGGTGGTCGTCGTACTGGCGCAGCACCTCGAAGTCGGCGGTGATCTCGATCGCCGCGCTGCCCTCGGAGTCGAGCAGCCGGAAGTCGCCGTCGATATCGGGGCGCAGCTCTTGCGGCGCCAAAATATGGATGAGCGTGATCTCGAACGGCCGCGCGGTAAGCGCGCGCAGCGCGTCTTTCCAGCCGGCGTCGAGCAGATCCGAGCAGATCAGCAGCGGCCCGACGTTGCGCGCCGTCTGGACGTAGCGCCTGGCGGCGTCGAGCAGGCTGCCGCTGGCGCCGGCCGGCAGGCGCTGCAGGAAGCCGAACAGCGGCAGCGCGCCGCGTTT
>CALLYN010000954.1 GCA_937858455.1 uncultured Kouleothrix sp. | reverse complement strand
CCCTGCCGAGCGCATGCGCGCGCTGGCCGGCCTGGCCGCTGCGGCATCTCCGGCGCTGGCTCGGCAGGCGCTGGGCGCGGCATTGCGTATTGCGGCGCCGCAGGGCCGGTCGGAGACCTTCCGCTGCCTGGGCTGGTGTACCGGTACGCTGGCGCGGCTCGGCGGCGCGGATCTGCTGCTCGCCGCCGCTAGCGCCATCGACGAGATCGATAGCTGGTGGGTCTGATATCAAATTCGCTTGATTACTGACATTTTGGTGGGGGTTTGGGGACGGCGAAGCCGCCCCCAAATTTCTTATTGTGTTGCACGACGTGGCTTCGCCACGTCGTGCAACACAATCGATACGTGATCAAGCGAACAGCGTATGAATTCCTGGCCGAAGGCTTTGGCCAACGCAGGCGCCGCACAAAAAAAGCACTTCGCGGGTAGTTGCTCCCGGAAGTGCTTTTACTGTGCCGTGGGCCGGCGCAGGTAAACCGCTAGTAGCGCTGTTTCTCGTCGCCGACGCTGCGCTCGCGCGCGCGCGACGCCGTGCCAAACGCATCGTCCGCCGAGCCGGGTGGGTAATAGGGCGTTGCGTGCTCAGCGTTGCGATCGGCCGCGTTTGAGCCGTAGCTCGTGGTGGTGGGAATCGCCTCGCTGTTGATCGTCGGGTTCGCGCGATCATACTCGCTCATCGACGCGCCCTGCGCCGTCGACGGCGTGCCCGTCTGGCGCTGCTGGCCGCCCATCGCCGGCACAAGCTCGCGGAGCGCGTCGCGGATAAAGCTGGTGAGCGTGGTCATGGCCGCGCCCTTGAGCATGTCGATCTCGTCGTCGAACTGCGACAGGAAGCTGTCGCCGTGCGGCTTGTAGGCTGGTACGCCGCGCTCGCCGTAGCTGCTGGGCGCCGAGTAGCCGCTGGCCGAGCGGCTGCTCCAGTCGCCTTCGCTCTCGCCGCCCCCCAGGCTGCCGAGCACATAGCCGGTAGCCACCGCCGCGCCCAGCGCCAGCCACGGGCGCTCGGCCACCTGATGCTTCAGGTCGAAGGTCTGCCGGGCTTTGCTCTCGAGCGCGTCGAGCTTCTCGGTGAGCGACTCGCGCGTGTCCTCTATGGTTTGTCGGATGTCGTTCGATCCTTGATCCATTCGACATTCTCCTTCAGCGTTTCAACGGTTTGTTCGGGAACTGGCTTCACCTGTTTCAGCTGCCTCTGAGCCGAGCTGAACAGGATGCCGCCGACGATCGCTAGCACTGCGCCTACTAGCCCGTAGCCGGCCCAGTTCGGCCAATCGAACAGATCCGCCAGGCCCTGCGCCAGCATCAGCACCAGCAGCAGGCCGCCGATCGCCAGAATCACGCCGGCTACCGCTAGCTTGATGCCGGCATCTTTGGCCTGCCCGAGCTCCTCGCGCACTTCCTGGCGCGCCAGCGCGATCTCCTGGCGCACGAGATCTTGCGCGTCGGTGACGATGCCGCCAAGCAGCTGGGCGATCGATGTGTCGCGGTCGCGCTCGAACGCCATGGCTACCTCCGCGTGCTGCGGGCCAGCAGGTAGCCGACGCCCAGGCCAACCAGCAGCGACTCGATTGGGTGGCGGCGGATGATGCCTTCGAGGTCGGCGCGCATGTCGGCCAGATCCTGCTGCTGCAGGTAGCTGCCGGCGCGCTCAAGCGTATCGGCGGCGGTGTCGGCAACGTTCGCCACCGTACCGGTCGCCGGCGCTTTGTCGCGGATCGTCTGGGCAACGTCGGTCATCTTCTCGCCGACGGTGGTGGTGGCCGCGTCGGCGCGCTCCACCGCCTGCTGGCCGATATCCTGGGCCTTGTCGCTCACCTGCTGGGCTTTGTCCTGTACCGTGCTGGCCAGGTTCTGGGCCTTGTCGGCGGCGCTGTCGACGGCGCTGTGCGCCTTGTCGGCGGCGCTGTCGACCGCGCCGTGGGCCTGGTTGCTGCTGCGATCGAGCTCGCGCTCGACCGACGATGCGGTGTTGCTGCGTTTGGGATCGTATGTCATTGGGAAGCCTCCTTGCTCTGCCTGCGATCAGGTACATGCCTACATCGCCGCTGGCTGGGCCGGAAACACAGGCGGCGTATTGGCCGCCGCGCTTTTGCTGTGCCCATCCGCTAGGCGGTGTGGTACTCAGCCTTTAGCACGCCGCGTGCCATGGCGCGCCTCCGAGCTTCGGAGCATACTTGCTGGCGTCATGCTATACTATCCGCCACTCTCCAAATACATGCCACCAACGCAGAGAGGAGCCGCTGTGAAAGCTGTTGTCATGGCTGGGGGCGAGGGGTCGCGCCTGCGCCCGCTCACAATCAATCGCCCCAAGCCGATGGTACCGATCGTCGATCGACAAGTCATGGCGCATATCATCGAGCTGCTTAAGGCGCACGGCATTACCGAGATCGTCGTCACGGTGCAATATCTTGCGAACGTGATCCAGGATCACTTCGGCGATGGCTCGGCGCTTGGCGTCCATATCGATTACTCGCTCGAAGAGCACCCGCTCGGCACCGCCGGCAGTGTCAAGAATGCCGAGCACCTGCTCAAAGAGCCGTTTCTGGTGATCTCGGGCGACGCGCTCACCGATTTCCAGCTTGGCAAGATTATCGACTTCCACTACGAGCGCAAGGCCCTGGCGACGCTCACGCTCACGCGCGTGCCGAACCCGCTTGAGTATGGCGTGATCATCGTGAATGAGGACGGCCACGTCACCCAGTTCCTCGAAAAGCCCAGCTGGGGCGAGGTGTTCTCCGATACGGTCAACACTGGCATCTATGTGCTCGACCCCGAGGTGTTCAGGTATATCCCCAAGGGCAAGATCACCGACTGGTCGAAAGATGTGTTCCCGCAGATGCTGCGCAAGAACGACGCGCTGTACGGCTTTATCGCCGAAGGCTACTGGACCGACGTCGGCACGATCGAAGAGTATATGCGCGCCAACCGCGACTATATGATCGGCAAGGTGCAGCTGCCGCGCGTGGGCCATCACCAGGGCAACGACCTGTGGCTCGAGGGCGATGCCGAGATCGCCTCCGACGCGCAGTTCATCGGGCCGGTGTTTCTGGGCCACGGCGTGAAGATCAAGAGCGGCGCGATCATCCATGGCCCCACCGCCATCCGCGACTATGTCGTCGTCGACTCGCGCGCCACGATCGATCGCTCGATCATCTGGCGCAACTCGTACATCGGCGAGCGGGCCGAGCTGCGCGGCGCGATTGTGATGCGCCAGTGCAATATCAAAAGCCGCGCGGTGCTGTTCGAGGGCGTGGTCGTGGGCGATCAGACGATCATCAACGCCGGCGCGGTGATCGGCGCGAACGTGAAGATCTGGCCGAGCAAGGAGGTCGACGAAGGCGCCACGATCAGCTCGAGCATTATCTGGGGCTCGCAGGGCCGGCGCGTGCTGTTCGGCCGCAATGGTATCACCGGCCTGGTGAACATCGACCTCACGCCCGAGTTCTGCGCCAAGCTCAGCGCGGCCTTCGGCGCGACGCTGCCGCGCGGCAGCCACGTGACGATGAACCGCGACGCGCACTACACCTCGCGCATGCTCAAGCGCGCCATGATCGCCGGGCTGCCCTCGGCCGGCGTGAACGTCGACGAAATGCACAGCGTGCCCATCCCGGTGGCGCGCTTCATCACCCACGCGATCGGCGCGGCCGGCGGCATCCACCTGCGGCTCTCGCCCTTCGATAATCGCGTGGTCGATATCAAGTTCTTCGACAAAAACGGCCTCGACATCGACACCACCACCGAGCGCAAGATCGAGGGCGTGTTCTTCCGCGAAGACTACCGCCGCGTGTACCTCGACGAGATCGGGCGCATCGCCGATATCGAGAGCATCGCCGAAGCCTACACCACCGCGTTCTTCAAGGCGCTGCGCCAGGAAGCCCTTGCCGGTATCGCGCGCGATTTCAACCTGGTGATCGACTACGCCAACGCCAATGTGTCGAGCCTGCTGCCGAATATCCTGCGCCGCCTTGAGGTCGATGTGGTCGAGCTGAACGCCAACCTCGACGACCACCGGCTGTTTCAGACGCACCAGGAGTTTGAAGAGGGCATGGAGCGGCTGGCGCGGATCACGCCGGTGCTGGGCGCTCATATGGGCGTGCGGATCGACGGCGGCGGCGAGAAGCTGTACCTGGTGGACGACGCCGGACGGCGGCTGCACGGCACCCAGGCGCTGGCGGCGATCACCGCGCTGGCGATGGCCGTGAATGGCGGCGGCACGGTGGCGGTTCCGGTGACGGCGCCGCGCGCGTTCGAGCAGATCGCCGAGCACTACGGCGGCAAGATCGTGCGCACGCGAGCGACACTCGGCGCGCTGATGCAGACGGCCGCCAGCAACCGCGATATGCTGCTGCTGGGCGACGGCAACGGCAACTATATCTTCCCCAGCTTCTACCCGATCGTCGACGGCATCTTCGCGATTGTGAAGATCATGGAGCTGCTGACGCTGCGCGGCGCCAGCCTCTCGCAGGTGATCCACGAGCTGCCGCGCTACTACATGCACCAGACGCGCGTGCCCTGCCGCTGGGAGCACAAGGGCAAGGTCATGCGCATCCTCAACCAGCAGTACCAGGAACGCCGGATCGAGCAGGTCGATGGCGTGAAGATCGACCTTGGCAACGAGTGGGTGTTGATCCTGCCCGACCCCGACGGGCCGTTCTTCCATATCATTGCCGAGGGCAGCAGCGACGAGCAGGCGCGCGTGCTTACCGAGAAGTACGCCGGCCTCGTCACCGGGTTGCAGTAGCCGCCGCTGCCAGCGCGGGCGCTGATCACTTGCGGTATAGCGGGGGTTCGGGGGTGGCAAAGCCGCCCCCGAATTTCTTTTTGGTATGCGTGCCCGGTGTTGCCGGGCACGCATACCAAAAGAAAGTGACAGGACTTACGCGGTCGCCTGCGATATCGGCTCCTTCCGCCTGCGGCAGCATTGTACTTCGCTTTCTTTTGTGCTCAGATTGTGGCGCAAAGCGCCACAATCTGAGCACCATCCATGAAAAAGTACCGCTCTGCCGAAGGCAAAAACGCGCATCGCGTAAGTCCTGAAAGTGAACGGTGTTGGCATAACAATCTGGCCGTGCCGCGCGTTCATATCTATAGAGTTTGCACGCAGGCTATCGCTTTGTTACAAAACAGTGATTGTTTTGCCGCCCGGTTGGTGCTATGCTAGCCCTACCCAACCTCGCTTCTCGCCGAGCGCATTGCGCAGTACGTCGTAGCTAAACAACCGAGCACTCGCGCTACCAGCCCATCAATGCTCAGCAACCATCGGCGTGCACCCGCGCACGCACCCTATTTCAGCGCATTGAACTTTCGCAAGGAGATTGTATGCCACACCGGGAAGCCAAGCGGCGTTTGCGCATAGCCGGCGCCGCGCTGCTCGCAACAATGCTGTTGAGCCTGCTCGCCGCCGGATACGCTGGCTCGGCCCAGAGCTGGCTGCGCGCCGGCGAGCGCTACGCCCGGCTGCGTGGCCTGCCGCCCGAGGGCGGCAAAAACGAGTCGGACGAGATCCAGACGCGCGCGCAGGCGGCGTTCAATCGCCTGGCCTACCCCGCACGCACAATCCCGCCAGCCTGGCAGAGCCGCGCCCAGGCCTACCTCCGCCAGCACGTGCGCGATGGCGCCGACATGTTCCCAGCCGCCGGCGCGCCCAATGGCACGCGGCCGGTCGGTACGACGAGCTGGACCGGGCTTGGCCCGGCGCCAATCGACAACGATGCCGCCGCCGATGGCTACAAGTACGGCCTCGTGACCGGCCGCATCAACGCGCTGGCCGTCGACCCGACCAACAGCGCGGTGGCCTACGCCGGCGCCACCGCCGGCGGCCTGTGGAAAACCACCAACTGCTGCTCGGCCAGCACCAGCTGGTCGCCGCTGT
>CALLYN010000953.1 GCA_937858455.1 uncultured Kouleothrix sp. | reverse complement strand
AACAGGGCACCGTGCGCATGGAAGGCAAAACCTACATCGTCAAAGACGGCGATGTGTGCCATTTCCTGTTTAATGTCTAGCCCAGTGAGCAGCAGGCAGCCGGCTGCCAGAAGACCTGCGCGCCGCCGACTGCCTGCTGCTCACTGCTTACTGCTATGCTTCGCTACCCACGCAACCTGCGCGGCATCGAGCTTCAGCTGCTGATCACCGTGCTGCTGTTCTTCGCCGCCGGCTACACCCTGGTGGTCAGCGTCACGCGCACCCAGGAGTTCGTGCCGACCGTGCGCGGCGTGGTCGACATCCTGTGGCCATCGGTGCTGCCGTTCCTGCTGTTCCTGGGCGTCTCGGTGGGCATGAGCCTGCGCAACCCCGACGCCGACCAGCTGCTGCTGCCGCTGGTGGCGCTGCTGGCGGGCATGGGCCTGCTGATGACCGCGCGGCTCGAGCCTAGCCTGGGCGCCGACTACGCCGGCGTCGACGCGAAGCAGTCGCTGTGGGTGACGATCGGCGTGGTGCTGCTGAGCGGCATCCTGTTCGTCCCGTGGGACACGCTGTTTCGCCGCTCGCTGCGCACCTCGCTGATGGACTGGCTCGACCACCACCGCTACGCCTGGCTGACGATCGGCGTCGGCCTGATTGTCGCCACGTTTGTGTTTGGCTCCGACCCGAACAACAGCGGCGTGCGCGCCTGGTTCAACCTGGGCCTGTTCTACTTTCAGCCTTCCGAGCTGCTGAAAATCATCCTGGTGATCTTTCTGGCATCGTACCTGAACGAGCACCGCGAGGTGGTGGCGCAGGGCTACCAGCTTGGCCCGCTGACGCTGCCGCCGCTGCCGTACCTGCTGCCGCTGGTGGGCATGTGGGGCATGGCCATGGGCTTGATCGTGTTCCAGCGCGACCTGGGGGCGGCGCTGCTGCTGTTTAGCGTGTTTTTGGCGATGCTCTACGTAGCCACCAGCAATGGCTGGTATGTGCTGGCCGGCCTTAGCGCCTTCGCGGTCGGCTCGTATGTGCTGTTCAACGTCGTGACGATCGTCAAGACGCGCGTGAACATCTGGCTCGACCCATGGGCCACCGCGCAGGGCACCGGCTACCAGATCGTGCAGGCGATCTACGCGCTGGCATCGGGCGGCGTGTTTGGCGCGGGGCTGGGCCGCGGCTTCCCCACCGTGGTGCCGGCCGCGCACACCGACTTCATCTTCACGGCGATCGGCGAAGAGATGGGCCTGGCCGGCACGATCGCGCTGCTGATAGCCTACCTGCTGGTGATCTTCCGCGGCTTTCACATCGCGCTGCGCGTGCCCAACCGCTTTCGCGGCTTCGAGCAGCTGATGGCGGTTGGGCTGACGACGATATTGGCAGTGCAGACGTTTATCATCGTTGGCGGTAACCTGCGGCTCATCCCGCTCACGGGCATCACGCTGCCGTTTATATCGTATGGCGGCTCGTCGATCCTGATGAACTTTCTGATCATCGGCCTGCTGCTGCGGATCTCGGCCGGGCCCGAGCGCTAGCGCCAGCGATTCGGGCCAAGGGCGTATCTCTCTGCTACTGGCGAGCGTTTTCTTGTCAGAAGGGTTCAACCCCGATCTCGGCTAACTCGTCGGCGAACCGCTCGATATCGCGGGTCGACCGTAGCGCCTCGATGCGACTTAACAGGCTGGCCCGATTGGCGTCGCCCGTCATCACTGCGCGCTCGAGATACTGCCGCAGGTACTGGCGCATCAGCGCGAGCTCGGCGGGGGCCAGCGCTTCGCCATTGAAATAGCGCTCGACCGCAGCCGCAAGCCGGCCAGTCTGCTCGGCCATCCAGTAGTGCGGCGGCTGGTCTACCGGGAAGGGGTAGGGGTAATCGGGGTTAAAAGTGTAGATCAGATCGCCGATCTGCTCGGGCTCGTGGCTCATGGGCATCTTCCGATCGTTGCGCGGCGTCGCGGGGCGGCCCGCACTCGCCGCGTATAGCGTGTGGCTGCGCACATTCGCGCGGCCACGATAATACCATAATCGCGCGTACCAAAGATTGCCAGATAGCTCGCTTTGGAGTATCATACGTATCCATCGTGTAAAAGAATTGAGCCCGCGGGCCGGCCGCGCCGGCAGGTTGTTTGAAATTGACGTCCGCAATGTTACGCAAGGAGGTGTGCCGCGAGAAGCTTGGGCGGCGGTAGAGCAAAGTGTTAAAAAAGGCGGCCGCGCGCAGCGATTAAAGCTTTGCCTGCGCATTGCGGCAAAAAAATATTGGCATGTTGCGCGTGGTGGAGCAAGAAAGTATGACAACTAATGGAAGTTCCGTTCGTGAAGGATATCGTTGGATTCGGGCCGATTTACATATTCACACACCTGCTTCGGAAGATTACGCAGAGCCGAATGTTACCTACCTCGAGATACTGCAAGAAGCCGAGCGTCGTGAGCTTGAAATCATCGCCTTTACCGATCATAACACGGTGCATGGCTACGAGCAGATGCGCCAGGAGATCGACTTCCTGCAGACGCTGGAGCGCGCCCAGCGCCTGACAGAAGAAGAGCAGCGGCGGATCGACGAATACCGCCGGCTGCTGGCGAAGATCACCGTGCTGCCGGGCTTTGAGTTT
>CALLYN010000952.1 GCA_937858455.1 uncultured Kouleothrix sp. | reverse complement strand
GCCCGTACCACCCCGGCGACGGCGTGCCAGTGATGCTGCAGTGGCAGGCGCTCGGCGCGCCGTCGGCGAGCTACTCGTTCTTTGTACACCTGGTCGGCCCCGACGGACAGATCTGGGGCCAGCACGACCAGCCGGCCCCGACCGAGCGCTGGCAGCCCGGCAAGCGCTACGCCGACCTGGTTTCGCCCACGCTCAAGCCCGGCGCGCCGCCAGGCCGCTACCGCGTGACGCTCGGCTGGTACGCCTACCCCTCGATGCGGCGCCTGGCGCTGGCCGACGCCTCGGCCGACTACATCACGCTTGGCCAGATCGATGTGGCGGCGCGCTAGCGTGAGCTGCGCGTGCTCTTGCTCTCGCCGCGAAGGCACGGAGACGCGCACGGCAGCAGCTCGCCTGCGGCAGCGTAATACTCGCCCGACCATAGTGTGCAGTTTTCCGCGCGGAGCGCGGAAAACTGCACACCTCAAGAGGTAAAGTACCGCTTGGTGCTAGCCCGCAGTCGCGGCCGCCTGGCTGTCGGGGCGCGTGTCGGTGGGGAACTTCCACACGGGCGCGCCGGCCGGCGGCATGTCGATCAGCGCGCGCGCGCGTGCGAAGTAGGCCGACGCGCGGTGCACGTAATCGCTGGCGGTAGGGTTGGCGCGCAGCTCCTCGGGCGCCACAATACCCTGGTTGTGCCACGCCGCCAGCGCGCGCCACGTCACCGTCACGCCCTCGGCGTTGGCGCGGTAGATCCCGCGCTCGAGGTTCGCCGCGAGGTACTCAACAGCCAGCCTGGGGTTGGCGATCTCGGCGCTGATGGCCGCGTACAGCGCCTGCTGCGAGGCGAAAGCGTCGGGGCGCACCGTGCTGCCGCTCACCGTCAGCGGCACCGTCAGCACGCCGCTGCCGTGCGGCAGCGGCACCTGCCCGCGCAAGATCTCGAGCGCCACCGACGGCCGGATGTTGGCGGGCCACAGGCTCAGGTTGCTAATGCCCGTCGCGTTGGTCTCGCGCTGCAGATCCTCGTACCAGGGCGTCAGCAGCTGCACCGGCTTCACGCGCTCCTCGAACCAGCCGAAATGCTCGTTGTACATGATCAGCGCGATGATGACCGCAAAGTCGTGATCGGAGATGCCCGAGATCTGCGGGCGGTTGTGGCGCGCGGCAGCGGCGAGGATCGCGGGCTGAAGGTCGCGCATCTGGCGCGCGAACTCGGGGCGCACATAGGGCTCAATCGATGGGCCGGGGTCGCGCTGATCGGAGATGCGCCACCCATAGCCGGGTGTGTGCCGATACGGCCCGCGCTCGAACATGTCGAGCGGTGGCCGGCGCTGGTTGGCCGCCGCGTCGGCGCGCCATTGGCTGAACAGCATAAACGCCCCACACCCGAAGAGCGTCGCTATAACAAGAAGTCGCAAACGGCGTCGCACCGTCTTCCTCCACCACTAGCCTATCGCCCTTGATAGTAGACAGCAAATCCATCGCGAATGTTCCAATCTTCACAGCCGGCCATGGGCGCGTAGCAAGTTCCAGGCCCTTGGCCGGGCCTCGCTGCCAGTATACATCCGAACGGGCGCGCGGCAAGCTGCCAAAGGCTGATCTCGGCGCGCTACGGCGCCGTGTGGTATAATGCGGCTGGTGCGGGCCAGCCTGCTGTATGGCTTAGGCATGTTTCAAAGGGCGCGTTCGATCGCGCCCGTACAGTGTCACGTCGAAACTCCGCGCATTGAATCATGGCTTACGCCGCCGACGCGCTCTGCCGAGGGCTGAGCGCTCCGTGTTTCTGCGTAAGCCCTCAGTTGTATCACATATACCAACACGCATGGAATACCAGCCAGATCTTAAGAATATCACCGGCGCGGGCGGGCCGATCGCCAGCGTCGCGCGCGGCAGCATCGCCGAGGCGCTGGGCCTACAGCCCGGCGACGTGGTGCTGGCGGTGGGCGAGCGCCAGCTGCGCGACGTGATCGACTACCGCTTCGCCATCGCCGAGGAGCGCGTCGAGCTGCTGGTGCGCCGCGGCGACGACGAGACGATCTACGAGATCGAGAAGGACGCCGACGACGACCTGGGCATCGAGTTCGTCGAGCCGCTGTTCGACCGCCTGCGCACCTGCAATAATAAGTGCCCGTTCTGCTTCCTCACCCAGATGCCCAAGGGCATGCGCAAGTCGCTCTACCTGAAAGACGACGACTACCGCCTGGGCTTTCTGTACGGCAACTTCGTGACGCTCACCAACCTGAGCGAAGACGACTGGCAGCGCATCGAAGAGCAGCACCTCAGCCCGATGTATGTCTCGATCCACGCCACCGACCAGGCGCTGCGCGCGGTGCTGCTGGGCAAGGCCGACGTGCCCGACGTGCTTGAGCAGATCCGCCGCTTCGGGCGTATGGGCGTCGAGGTACATACCCAGATCGTCGCGCTGCCGGGCATCAACGACGGCGCCGCGCTGCACCAGAGCATCCGCGAGCTGGCCGCACTGTACCCGGTCGTCCAGACGATCGCGGTGGTGCCGGTGGGCCTCACCAAGTATCGCTTCGAGGGCAAGCGCCCGCAGAGCATCCGCGCCGCCATCGGCGTGCACGAGACGCCCGAGTGGATCGATACCAACTGGGAGCGCCAGCCGCTCTGGGACGAGGCGTGGGGAGCCGCGCGGCAGGGCAAGGCGGCTGGCGAGGTGATCCAGCTTCAATCGCCAACCCCTGGCTCCGGAACGCTCGCCGCCGACCTGGGCCACTGCGCGCGCCAGATCGTCGCCGCCGACGTGCCGATGCGCACGTTCCGCCCCGACGAGGCCGCGCGGGTGATCGACCTGATCGCGCCATACCAGGAGCAGCTCCAGCGCGAGCTGGGCATTCGCCTGGTGTACCCCTCCGACGAATTTTACCTGATCAGCGGCCGCGCGCTGCCCCCCGCCGACAGCTACGACGGCATGCCGCAGTACTCGAATGGCGTCGGCATGACCCGCGACTTCGTCGACGGCTGGGCGCGCGCCCAGCGGCGCCTGCCCGCGCGCCTGCCCGTGCCTACCAGCCTGACGCTGGTGTGCGGCACGCTGATTGCGCCAGTGCTGCAGCGCGTCGTCGACCGCCTGAACCGTGTCGAGAACCTGCACGCCACGCTGCTGCCGGTGGTCAACCAGTTCTTTGGCGAGATGGTCACCGTCTCGGGCCTGCTGATGGGCCACGACGTGGCCGCGGCGCTCCGGGCCGCCGGCGCGCAGCGCGCGCTGCTGCCCCGCGTGATGTTCGACCACGCCGGCACGCGGACGCTCGACGAGTACTCGGCCGAGCGGATTGCTGCCGAGTCGGGCGCGTCGGTGGCGCTGGCCGGCGAGCCCGACGAGCTGGCGCGCTACGTGCGGGCGCTGGCGAAAAGCGCCGAGCACTGAGCCTGCACTCTCGCCACGGCGCTCAATACGTTCGGCGCACGCAGTAAAACTCGCAGGGGGTGTGGTGTGGAACGCGAACTGAGCAGGCAGTCATATCGGCGCGTGATCGACACCATCCGGCGCGCCAATGCCATCGCCGCCACCCACGAGCTCGACGCGCTGCTCGACCAGATGGTCGACCTGTTCATCGAGGTCGTCGACGCGACGGCCGGTACGCTGTACCTGTACGACGCCGACACCGACGAGCTGGTGTTCAAGGTGGTGAAGGGCGACCCGCAGAGCCGCGGCTTGATCGGCCGGCGCCTGCCCGCCGCGCGCGGCATTGTTGGTGCGGCGCTGCGCGAGCGCCGATCGATCTTCATCGACGATGTCGAGTCCGACCCGCGCTGGGATCGGCGGCTGGGCGAGCTCTCGGGCATGCGCCTGCGCACGGCCTACTGCCTGCCGCTGCTGCTGCACGACCGGGCGATCGGCGTGGTGCAGGTGTTCAACCTGCCCTACAGCGCCGTCGACGAAGAGAACGAGCTGACGCTGCTGCACGACCTGGCCGACCGCATGGCCAGCGAGATCGAGAAGGCGCGCCTGCTCGAGCAGGCGAACCAGCGCCAGCGCCGCTTGAACGCGCTGGTCGATATTATCTCGCACCTCACCACCACGCTCGATCGCCACGAGCTGCTGACGCGGATCATGAACCACGCCCGCGAGCTGCTCGAAGTCGAAGCTACCTCGGTGTGGGAGCTCGACGAGCAGAACGACCCGCCGGTGCTGCGGCTGCACGTGGCCACCGGCGAGCGCGGCGAGAAGCTCAAGGCGCTGACGCTCAATTTGGGCGAAGGCA
>CALLYN010000951.1 GCA_937858455.1 uncultured Kouleothrix sp. | reverse complement strand
CCCTGCTGCGGCCGCAGGGCGCTTGTGCTGGGCTGGCGGCGCGAAGCGCCGCCAGCCCAGCACGCCGCACACAGCCGCGCGCAGCCTAGACATAGCGCAGAAACGCGCGCACATCAAACGCCGGGTCGCGGTGCAGCGCGTCGGTGAGCGTGATGTGGCTGAGCTGCATGTACAGCCGCTCGCGCTCGCGCAGCAGCAGCGGGTAGCAGCGCGCCAGCGCCGCCAGCTGCTCCTCGCCGGGCAGCGGCCGGTACAGGCCGTTCCACAGCACCGGGCGCGGGTTGGCGATATACTGGCGCACCAGCTGCTCGTGCATCTGCGGCGACACCGCCAGGTACACGATCGTCGCCAGCCGGCGGATGCGCCCGAGCACCAGCGGGTCGGCATACACCGCGCTGCCGGTCATGTCGATGATCCAGTTGTGCGCCGCGCCGCCAGCCTGCTTCCCCGCCTGGAGCGTGGCCCGCTCAGGCGAGTCAGGCGCGAGCGCGTCGGCGATCGTGCGCAGCACCGCCGTCTCGTGCGCCAGGTAGATCCGCTCGCGCTCGGCGTAGCGCGCCTCGTAGGGCAGGCCCATCCAGTCGCCCAGGTCGTATACCGTACCGCTGCCCACGTCGAACTGGTCGCGCAGCCGCGCGGCGATCAGCTCGTCGCAGTGTAGCCAGGTGAACCCGGCCGCAGCCAGGCGCTCGGCCCACGAGCTTTTGCCCGCGCCCGACATGCCGATAAGCCCGATGATCATGGTGCGCTCCGCTGAGTGTCGCTATTGCAGGGCTCGTGGCGCCGCCAGCGCTGTGGCTGTGGCAGCAGCTATATCTTCGTCTATGTTGCCACAAACTGCAAGCGCAGTATGAGCTGCGGCAGGGCTCGTGCAACGTCTTTCGACCCTACCCCCTATCCCCTCTCCTGTCAGTGGAGGGGTCACACAGCCAACAATAATCCCCCTCTCCCGCGCGCGGGAGAGGAGGGGTAAGGTCCGACCCTGCACCAGCCCTGTGATCTGCGGTACGGCGGTCTCGGCTTTGCCAAGACCGCCGTACCGCAGCGAAAAGCGGGGATGCAGCGTGCTGCATCCCCGCTTGCGGTTGTAGGCTGGCGCGGCGCTAGCGGCGCTGCTCGCGCGCGGCGATCTGGCCGTCGCGCAGCTGGTACAGGTCGGTGGCGAACGCAGCGGCGGCCGGGTCGTGCGTGGCCATCAGCAGCGTCACGCCCTCGTTGTCGACAAGCGCGCGCAGCAGGCCGAGGATCTGCTCGCCGGTCTTGCTGTCGAGGTCGCCGGTCGGCTCGTCGGCCAGGATCAGCCGAGGGCGAATGGCCAGCGCGCGCGCGATCGCCACGCGCTGCTGCTGCCCGCCCGAAAGCTCGTAGGGCCGGTGGTCGATCCAGGCGCCCAGCCCTACGGCGGCGATGCAGCGGCGCACGCGCGCGTCCCACTCGTGGCGCGGCACGTCGCCGGCTAGCCGCAGCCCCAGCTCGACATTCTCGTAGGCCGAGGCGGTCGGCAGCAGCGCAAAGCTCTGGAAGATAAAGCCGATCCGCCGACGCAGCGCGGCAAGCTCGGCGCCGCTCAGCTCGGCCAGCTGCCGGCCCTCGACGCTGATCGCGCCGGCGGTGGGCTGGTCGAGCCCGCCCACCAGGTTCAGCAGCGTGGTTTTTCCGCTGCCGCTCGGCCCCATCAGCACCACGAACGCGCCGCGCGGAATGCGCATATCAAGGCCGCGCAGCGCCCTGACCTGGCGATCGTTCACGTCAAAGGTGCGCTCGACCTGGTCGAGCACGATCATCGCTTCCGGTTGCATATCGGGCTGCACGCTCAGCTCTTTTTTCTACCGAGCCGCCAGCGCGCCCTGCCGGCATTCGGCTTCAGCGACGGCAGCGGCTCGCTGCTATACAGGTTGCGGTACAGCGCGTCGCCGCTCAGCGCCTCGGCGGCGACCGGCGCGGCTGCGGCGCGCTCGTCGTCGCTGGGGCGAATGAGGATGCCGCCGTCGACCAGCTCGATCCGCGCGCGCCGGCCAATGCCCGCCAGCACCCGCTGGTCGCCGGGCAGCTGCAGGCGGCCCGCGCTGTCGAGCACCACTAATTCCTGGGAGGATGGGCGGTGGGCGAGGGACGCAGACGCGGCGCCCTCGCCGTTCTGCCGCTCGTCTTCGCTTGTGCGAATGGTTTCCGAGCTTGTGCGGCCATCGCGGATCGCAATGACGCGGTCGGCCTGCTCGGCCACGCGCGGGTCGTGCGTCACCAGCACCACCGTCAAGTCGTAGCGGTCGCGCAGGTCGTGCAGCAGCTTCAGGATCATCTGGGCGGTCGGCCAGTCGACCTCGCCGGTGGGCTCGTCGGCCAGCAGGATGCGCGGCCGGTTCGCCAGCGCGCAGCCGATCGCCACGCGCTGCTGCTGCCCGCCCGAGAGCTGCGGCGGCTTCTGGTTGGCGCTCTCGCGCATGCCCACCGCGTCGAGCAGCTCGTCGGCCCAGGCGCGGCGCTCGCGCAGCCCGCGCCCAGCCAGCGTCATCAGCAGCTCGATATTCTCGCGCGCGGTGAGGTACGGCAGCAGGTTGCGCGTCGTCTGCTGCCACACAAAGCCCACCTGCTCGCGGCGGTAGCTTGTGAGCGCGGCCTGGTTGAGCTTCAGCAGGTTCTGGCCGTCGACTTCGAGCCGCCCGGCCGATGGCCGGTCGAGGCCGCCCAGCGCGCTCAGAAATGTCGATTTGCCCGAGCCGGAGGGCCCGACCAGCGCCAGCATCTCGCCGCGCGCCACTTCGAGGTCGAGCCCTTGCAGCGCTACAACCTCAAGGTCGGCAACCTGGAAGATTTTCACCAGGCCGGAAGCTACGATAAAGTGTTCGTCGTTCTGTTCAGTCATGGTTGTTTTGCGTCAGGATCTACCCTGTTGCTGTGGTATCCAATCTAGTTGGCGTCGCCGAGCTTCACGGCCTGGAATAGCCGCATTCGGCCCATGATCCACGCGAGCGCAAGCAGCGTCAGCAGCAGCGCCGCGCCGAACACCAGGTAGATGATCGCGACCTGGTCCCAGGCGAGCTGCGGCGGGTAGGCCGGCGTGCCGGGGTGCGGGCCGGCGCCCACCTGCAGCAGCGGCACCACCAGCTGCGCGGCCAGCAGGCCGATGCCCGAGCCCGCGCCGACGCCGGCCAGCACCAGCAGCACCTGCTCGATCACCAGCTCGGCAGCCACCTGCGCGCCCGACATGCCCAGCGCGCGCAGCACGCCCAGCTCGATCGCGCGCCGCCGCGCGGTGATCAGCGCCGAGAGCAGAAAGCCCAGCAGGGTCAGGCCGCCGGCCGCGATAAAGCCCACCGACAAGAGGCCGAACAGGCCTTGGCGGCGCGGCTGGGTTTGCTCTTCGAGAATAAGCGCGGCGGCGTCGCGCACGTCGATCACCGCGATGCCAAGCTGGCGCACGCCCGCGACGAGCGTGTCGACTTTGGCGTCGGGGGCGCGCGCGATCCAGACATCGTAGGGATACTGGCCGCTCATCTCGTCGAAGATATAATCGAGGTTCGCCACCAGGATCGGGCCATCTTGCGGGTAGAAGCCCGGCCACAGGTCGAACGTCCCGACGATCTTGAATGTCATCTGGCGCTGGTCGTCGGCGATCTTCACCGTCGCCGGCAGCGCATCGCCGATCTTCGGGCCTTTCGCCAGCACATCTTTGCTCACCAGCACGCCGTCGTAGTTCTGCGCCAGCAGGTTCATCAGCGCGCCAAGCGGCTGCCCGCCGCCCCAGGCGCGGTCGAAGCGCGGGATCACCTTGGGGAAATCGACGCGGTCGATCCCGACCAGCTGGGCGCGCGGGGCGCTGCCGCCGAGCTGGATCGTCACGTCGGAGTAGTCGCCGACGCGCGTGGCGGCGGTGATCCCCGGCACATTCAGGTGATCGCTCACGGGCACGAACAGAAAGCGCGGCTCCTGCTGAATGTCTTTTTTCGGCGGCGGGTTGCCGCCGGGCTGGCCGTTGGGCGGGTTGGGGCGGTTCTGCTGCTCGGTGCTCTGGCCGGTTTCGAGCAGCTGGGTGTAGGCGCCCACCTGGTAGCCCACGGCGGTGCGCAGCGCGCCGTCGATCGTGGCAGCCATCGAGGCGCTGAAGGCCGCCAGGCTGAGCGTGAGGATCAGCAGCAGCAGCGGGCCGCGGTAGGCGCCGGGCTGGCGCGCCAGCGTGCGCAGCGCCACCAGCGGCGCCACCCAGCTGGGGC
>CALLYN010000950.1 GCA_937858455.1 uncultured Kouleothrix sp. | reverse complement strand
TCGAGCGCGGCCTGCGCCTGCGCCAGGTCCTGCTCGCGCGAGCCGGCATTCGCGAGCGCCAGGTTGGCCTCGGCGGCCTGCGCGGCCGCTTGGGCCTGGGCCAGCTGGGCCTGGAGCAGATCGGTGTTGAGCACGACCAGCGTATCGCCGGCCTTCACCTGCGCGCCCTCGTCGGCCACCTGCTCGACCACGCCGCTGACCTCGCTGGTCAGGTCGACCTGGTCGGCCTCGATCGTGCCAGAAAAGGTGCGGCTGCTATTCGCCGCGCCCGAGGCGCGCCCGAGCGTATAGTAGAGCCCTCCGGCGATTAGCGCGACAACTATGACAATCGGGATGAGTCTGCGTCGGTTCATACAGCTACTCCTAATGGTATTTGTTTTCTGTGTGCGGTTGTTTCGCGCGGAGCGCCGAACAACCGCACACGATGCGGAGAAGAGTACCGCTGCTACCGCAGGCAAAAAGAGCTAGCCCAGCGTTTTCTTGAAGCGCGAGCTGGCCAGGTACATAAAGAACGCCGCCCACAGCGCCAGCGCCAGCGCCTGCGGCCACAGCTCGGCCCAGCCGATGCCCTTCAGGAAGATCCCGCGCAGCACCGGCAGGAAGTAGCGCAGCGGCACCAGGTACGTCACGTACTGCAGCAGGCGCGGCATCGACTCGATCGGGAAGAAGTTGCCCGAGAGCAGGAAGCCGGGCAGCAGGAACAGCAGGTTGAGCGCCTGGGCCTGGCGGTAGGTGGTCGAGATCGCCGAGATCCACAGCCCGATGCCCAGCGGCACCAGCAGAAACAGCAGCATAAAGCCGAACAGCAGCAGCAGGCTGCCATTGAACGGGATCTGGAACAGCAGCAGCCCGGCGACAAACACCAGCAGCGAGGTGCACATGCTGGCGCAGGCGTACGGGATGAGCTTGCCGATGATCAGCTCGATCGGCCGCACCGGCGTGACGATCAGCTGCTCCATGGTGCCGGTCTCGCGCTCGCGCACGATCGCCTCGGACGTAAGGTTCAGCGTGGTGAGCTGCAGGATCAGGCCGATCAGCGCCGGGATCTGGTAGTTCGTGCCCGAGAGCTGCGGGTTGTACAGCACCCGCGTGCGCACGTCGAGCGCCGGCTGGCGCGCGGCCAGGCGCTGCGGCAGCACCCGCGCCGATTGGGCCTGGCCGATCAGCTGCGACGCCGCGATGATCGTGTTGGCAGTGTTCGGCTCGGAGCCATCGACAAGGAACGCCACCTCGGCCGGCTGGCCCTTGCCCAGGTCGCGGCCGAACTCGGCCGGGATGACGATCGCCGCGCGCGCGTCGCCGCGGTCGATCACCTGCTTGGCTTCGGCCAGCGAGCTGGCGACCGGGCCGGGCACGAACTGGCCCGAGGCCATGTACGCCTGGATGAGCGCGCGGCTATCGGCGGTGTTGCTCTGGTCGACGATTGCCAGCGAGATGTTTTTGATCTGGCCGCTGGTGGCGTAGCCGATCACCAGCAGCTGCAGCAGCGGGGTCATCAGAATGAAGATCAGCGTGCGCCGATCGCGCAGCATCTGGTAGAACTCTTTTTTCGCGATCGGCCAGATCCGTGCGGTGCGCATACCAGAGCCTTTCTAGGACTTATGCAGCTGGCACCCTCAGCCCTCGGCAGAGCGGTACTTTTTCATGGATAGTGCTCAGATTTTAGCGCTTTGCGCCAAAATCTGAGCACAAAAGAAAGAGAAGCATCAAATAGTTAGTATGCTAATTGTATGCTGAAGCAAACAGGTTGTCAAACGTGGGAAGGGGCGCAGCAGGTGTGATCAGAGCAAGTCGTCGTCGGGGGCCGGTGCGTCGAGCTTGCGCACCAGGTTGATCATCGGGTCGATCGTCAGCTCGCCGAGGTCGGGGAAGGCGACGGTAAGCAGCTCGCGGCCGTCTTCGACGCGGCTGTCGCGCACTTCGCCATCGCCGTAAGGTAGGCAGAACACCCGGTCGCCGGCGGCGAAGCGCTGCTCGACGGCGAACGAGGCCTGGTGGGGTTGGGGTGCCCGCTCGCGCGCGAGGCCGAGCTGGGCTTCGCGCTGCTGGCGCTGGCGGCGCAGCCGCTCGATCAGCGCCTGTGGGTC
>CALLYN010000949.1 GCA_937858455.1 uncultured Kouleothrix sp. | reverse complement strand
CGGTGCTCCGCCTGCGCGAGGGCGAGCGCGGCCCCCGAGCGGGCGGCTACCTGCTCACCGTCCAGGCCCGACTCGGCGATGGTCAGAAGCCGGGAGCCACGACGTCGGTACCGGAAGAGCCGGGCGAAACGCCGCGCTCCTTCGACGGTCAGGAAGTCGAGTTCACGCTCCTCGATCTCCGTCGCGGCACGCCGATCGAGATGCTCGAACAGAACGTGCGCACCGATCGCGAGGGGCTCGCGGTGTTTCAGCGCGGCGGTCTCAAAGAAGGCCGCTATCGCGTCCTTGTGCGCTATGCCGGTGACGCGCTCCGCGACGGAGCCAAGGAAGTCATCGAGGTCGATCTCGGCCGCGAGCCAACCACGCTCGAGCTGCTCGCACAGAGCGAGATCGGCATCAACGACAGCCTCCACATCCGTCTCCGGCTGCGCAGCCCGAGCGAGATTCCGCCCGGCCCGCTCACCGTCACTACGCAGCGCTGGAAGCGCGAAGTATCGCTGCGCACCGGCGGCGCCGAGCTCGAGCTCGCCCCCAAAGACGCGCTCGCCCGCCCGCCGACACCCGGCGATGTCATCCACCTGCAAGCCAGCTTCGACGGCAACGAGATCTTCGCGCCAGCGCTCGCCCGCACCGAAGTCCTGCTCAAGAGCCACGCGCAGATCTCGCTCGAGCTAAAGTCCGTCGAGGCAGTTCCCGAACGTCAGGCCGGGGAAGTCCTCGAGATCCCGCAGGGTGAAAAGCTGGTGCTCTCCGGGCGGGTCACGGACGAGACGGGTCCGCTGCGCGGCGAGTCGGTGGTGCTGCCGGCCGCGCTGGGCGAGTACCAGCTGCGCCCGGCCGGCGCTGCCGCGCTGCTGCGCTGCTACGTGCCCTAGCCGCGTCTGGCCCTCTGGCTAGCGCCCCCAACCGCCCCGCAAGCTGAAAAGGCCGCCGCCACCTGCTGCCGGCGGCCTGCCCGGCACCCCGCCAGAGCGCCGCGAACCTTGACGGAACGCGGTCTTTAGGCTACCATCCTGGCTGCTACCGAGCTTAGGTTTCACAACGCGCGCTTGGCGACGCATAAGGATAGCCGTATGACCTATGCCGTCAACCCGACGATCTTCCGCGCCTACGATATTCGCGGCGTTGTCGACGTCGATCTGTCCGAGGCGGTGTATGCCACGCTTGGGCGCGCGGCCGGCACCTACTTCCGCGCGCGCGGCGGCCGGCGCATTGTGGTCGGGCGCGACGCGCGGCTTACCTCGCCGGCCTATGCCGCCGCGCTGATCGAGGGCCTGCGCGCCACCGGCTGCGATGTGATCGATATTGGCATGGGGCCGACGCCACTGATGTATTTCGCCCAGTCGTACCTGCGCGCCGACGGTGGCGCGGTGGTTTCGGCCAGCCATAACCCGCCCGAGTTCAACGGGCTGAAGCTGCGCCAGGCCGTGCCGCGCTTCGGCGGCGAGCCGCTCGCCAGCGACCAGATCCAGCAGGTTGGCCGGCTGGCCAATGGCGGCGCGTTCGCCAGTGGCAGCGGCGGCTACGAGCAGATCGACATCAGCGATGCGTACGTCCAGGATGTCGCCCGGCTCATGCGCCTCGAGCGGCCGGTGAAGATCGCCCTCGACGGCGGCAACGGCGCCGGCGGCCCGCTCGGCGTGCGCGCGTTCGAGGCGATCGGCTGCGAGGTGCTGCCGCTGTACATCCAGCCCGACGGCACCTTCCCCAACCACCACCCCGACCCGCTGAAAGAGGCCAACCTGCGCGACCTGATGCGCCTGGTGCGCGAGCAGGGCGCGGCTATTGGCATTGGCCTCGACGGCGACGCCGACCGGCTTGGCGTGGTCGATGGCAGCGGCGCGATGGTGTTCGCCGACCGCTACATGATCGCGCTGGCCCGCCACGTGCTGCGCGCCGGCCCGGCGCCGATCATCTTTGATGTGAAGTGCAGCACAGTGCTGCGCGATGCCATCCGCGCGTTCGGCGGCACCCCGGTGATGTGGAAGACCGGCTACACCAACGGCACCGCCAAAATGCGCGAGCTGGGCGCGCCGCTGGCCGGCGAGCTGAGCGGCCATATCATCACGGATATCGAGAACCACGCCTTCGACGACGGCATCTTCGCCGGCTGCTACCTGCTCAAGGCGCTCGAGCAGAGCGGCCAGACGCTCGAGCAGGCGCTCGCCGACTACCCGATCCTGCCGTCGCTGCCCGAAGATCGCGTTCACGTCGACGAGGCGGTGAAGTTCAAGATCATCGAGCACGTGCGCGACACCTTCGCCCCCAGCTACGATGTCTCCGACGTCGACGGCGTGCGGGTCGACTTCGGCGACGGCTGGGGCGTGGTGCGCGCCTCGAACACCGAGCCGGCAATCACCACGCGCTTCGAGGCCCGCACGCCCGCGCGCGTGGCCGAGATCCGCGCGCTCATGCTCGCCGCCGTCGAGGATTTCAAGCAGCACGGCTAGCCTTTGCGTTGCGGGTTGCAAATTGCGCACATACCAGGGCCAGAACCCAAAACTCAAAATACAGAACTCAATGAGCCAGCGCCCGCGTATCAGCCGCCAATATTGGGAGGGAATCTACACCGTCGATTTTACACTCGACGGCGTACGGCAGCGCTGCGCCCAGATCGGCCAGGCCCTGCTGGCACACAAGCTCAGCTGCCTGGTAGCCCACGATACGCGCTTCATGGCCGGCCAGTTCGCGCGCTACGCCTACCGCCTGCTCGCAGCGCAGGGCGTGCCGGTGAGCTTCTGCCCCAACCCTGCGCCGTTCCCGGCCGTCGAGCTGGCGCTTGAGCAGCGCCGCGCCGACAGCGCGCTGCTGCTCTCGGCGCGCAACCTGCCGTTCTGGTACAGCGGCATGGTGCTGCTCGCGCCGCTGGCCGGCCAGGCGCTGCTCGACGAAGGCCCGCCGCTCGCGCTCGCCGCCCCCGCCGAGTTCCCGCCTCCGCCCTTCGAGCCCAACGATCGCTCGCAGATCGACCTGCGCGCGCCCTACCTCGAGGCGCTGCGCGACGCGATCGACGTCGAGCTGATCCGCAACACAACGCTCACCGTGTTTGTCGACCCAATGAACGGCACCAGCAGCGGCTACATCCCGGCCGCGCTCGGCGACGGCGGGCAGACCAAGGCGATCGAGATCAATCGCGAGATCGACCCGCTGTTTGGCCGCCAGCCGCCCCAGCCTAGCGAGGCTGGCCTCAACCGGCTGCGCAAGCTGGTGAAAGAAAGCGACTCGCACCTCGGCGTGGCGATCTCGGCCGACGGCCGCGCGATCGGCGTGGCCGACAACACCGGCGAGCTGGTGCCGCCGCACGATATGGCGCTGCTGCTGGCCGATTACCTCAGCCGCGAGTACCGCCACCGCGGCATGGTGGTGGTGCCGCCGATCGCCGATGGCGTCGACGTGGCCGCGCTGCGCAGCTGGGAGTCTGCGTCGGGCCTGAAGATCGAGTTCGCGGCCGACCCGGCCGCGCGCATCGCCGAGATGCTCGGCCAGGATCGCAACAGTGTGCTGGTGGGCGTCACTGCCAGCGGCGAAACCACGCTTGGCCGCTACGGCCCCACGCCCGACGCCGTGCTGGCCGCGCTACTGCTGATCGAGATCGTCGCGCGCTTCGGCAGCAAGCTGCGCCCGCTGCTTGCTCAGGTCAAGCGAACACCATAATGCGCCTCAACGATATTACCAAACGGCTTGCGTCGCTGCGCCACCTCGGCCTGCCGCTGGCGCTGGCCTCGCTTGGGATCGTGTGC
Organism: uncultured Kouleothrix sp.; assembly: GCA_937858455.1. GTDB lineage: Bacteria > Chloroflexota > Chloroflexia > Chloroflexales > Roseiflexaceae > Kouleothrix. The sequence goes on along the minus strand of CALLYN010000949.1, from coordinate 2,462 downwards.
ATCTCGCTCGGCATCGCCTACTTCGTGATCGCGCTCTATCGCACCGCCGAGCTGCCTGGCTTTTTCTTCTACCTCACGCTGCAGTTCCTCGACCGCTGGGCGCGCGGCTGGCTGCTGACGCTGGTGGGCCTGGCGATCCTGGCCGCCGGCGTGTGGCTGCTGAGCGGCGTGGCGATCATCCCGCTCAGCGCCAAGCCCGGCAGCGAAGACGAGTTCGTGCTGGCCTACCGCCGCGCCAACCGCCCGCCGCGCATTACCGTCGTGTCCGGCGGCGCCGGCCTGCTGATCCTCGCCAGCCTTGGGCGCTACGCCAGCCGGCTCACATGCATCACCCCGGTGCAGGACCCGGTCGAGTATTACTACCGCGCGTCGAGCCTGTATAACTTCGAGAATGTGATCTTTGTGCCGCCTACCCCCGATCGCCTCGACGTCGAGGTGGTGCTCGACGACGGTACGCACCACAATATCAAGGAAAATATCTCGCACCGCGAGCTGCTGGCCACCCGCCACGCCGTCGATACCATGCTCGTCGATAGCTACGGCAGCGCCGGCGCCGAGCGCCGCCACCTGATCTTTCGCCAGGCGATCGAGGCGCTGCAGCAGGCCGACGCGATCGTGCTCGGGCCGGGCAGCCTGTTCGAGGGCATTCTGCCAAACCTGCAGATCCCCGAGGTGCGCGAGGCCATCCAGCGCAGCAAGGCCCGCAAGATCTATATCTGCAGCCTGATGACCGAGCCGGGCCTTACCAGCGGCTTCGGCGTGGCCGACCACATCCGCCAGATTGTGCGCTACGGCGGCTTCGCCCCCGACTACGTCCTGGTGAATGCTCAGCGTATCGACCCCGATGTGCGCCAGATGTACGAGGCCGCGCACCAGGCGCCGGTGTACATGAACCCCGAGGAGTACGAGGAAACGATCGTCAGCAAGACCGACCGCGTCACAATGCGCGATGTGGTGGTCGAGGGCGCGGTGGTGATCGAGGCCGACCTGGCCACTTCGGTGGTACAGCTTACCGCCTCGCTCGATCAGCCGGGCGCCGGGCGCACCGTGCGCGTGCTGCGCCACGACCCCGACAAGCTCGCCGCCGCCATTCTTGAAATCTTGCGCCGTGAGTAGCGCCTGAGCGATGGGCAGCACAAAGCGCTACTCTGCTGTTCGGAACTATGCCGGAAACTGTTGTCCTATTCGAAGACGAAGGCTACCGCCTGCTGCTGCCGCTGGTCTACTCGCGGCCAGTGTTCGAGCTGCGCTGCGGCCTGTTCACCGCCCGCGAGCGCCTGGCAACGCTGCTTGGCCACGCGCCCGCCGCAGTGTGCCGCGCGCACCTGGCTACGTTCTACGGCGCCGGGCGCTGGCCGCTGGGCCTGCTGGCCGAGCAGCACCCGCTGCTGTTTGTGAATGGCCGCGCGCTCGACATGGCCTGGTTCGGGCGGCTCGCCGCCGAGCCACTCAACACGATCTACGTCGCCGCCGATGCTCGCGGCGCTGCGGTGCTGCTGGGCGCGCGCCTCTCGCCTACGCTCGCCAGCGCGGTGCTGCTCGACCTGCTCGAGCAGCGCGCCGCCGCAGCGCTCGATGAGCTGCGCCGCTTTGGGCGCGTTGTTGAGGTTGCGGCGCCGCTGCTGACCTACCCGTGGGATCTGATCGGCGCCAATGGCGAGCAGATCGTGCGCGACCTGCCGCTGCTGCTGCGCGCCGACGGCTGGGCCAGCGCCGCCGATCGGCCGATCGACGCGGCCGACGTGGTGGTGCACAACCCGGCTCAGGTGTTTGTTCACCCCCAGGCGCGGCTGGCCGGGCCGATCGCGCTCGACGCGCGCGATGGGCCGATCGTGATCGACGCCGCGCAGATCGAGCCATTCAGCTTCATCCAGGGGCCGGCTGCCTTTGGCGCCGGCGCGCTCGTCGCGAGCGCGCGCATCCGCGGCGAAACCACCATCGGCCCGGTCTGCCGCATCGGCGGCGAGGTCGAGGCCTCGATCGTGCAGGGCTACAGCAACAAGCACCACGATGGCTTTCTGGGCCATTCCTACCTGGGCGAGTGGGTCAATATCGGCGCGATGACCACCAACAGCGACCTGAAAAATACCTACGGCAGCATCCGCGTCGCCGTCGAGGGCCTCGGCCAGGTCGATAGCGGCGTGCTCAAGCTCGGCTGCTTCCTGGCCGATCATGTCAAGCTCGGCATTGGCGTGCACCTGAATGGCGGCGCGGTGATCGGCACCGGCTCGAATATCTTCGGCGTGCACTTCGCGCCGAAAACCATCCCGCCGTTCACCTGGGGCGGTGAGGTGTTTCGTGAGTACCGCATCGACGGGATGATCGAGGTGGCCCGCAAGGTGATGTCGCGCCGCAAGGTGGCGCTCGCGCCAGCCTACGAAGAGTTGCTGCGCGAGGTGTTCGCCATGACCCGCGGCAGCCGCGCCGAGATCGCCGCCGGCGGCCGCGCGCCGCGCCTCGCC
>CALLYN010000948.1 GCA_937858455.1 uncultured Kouleothrix sp. | reverse complement strand
GAGTGGGCCGACATTGGCACGCAGGTGACGATCCATTATTGACACGCTGTTCGCTTGATCACGTATAGTTTGTGTTGCACTGCGTGGCGAAGCCACGCAGTGCAACACAAAAAGAAATTCAGGGGCGGCGAAGCCGCCCCCTGAACCCCCACCAAAGTGTAAGTAATCTAGCGAATTTGGTATAATCATTAGAACAACACAAAACGACGGCCACCTGGGCCGTCGTTTTGTGTATTGGCAACCACGCTAGAGCTTGCTGTGCGTCTCGAAGAGCTGAAGAAGCTCGCTGATCACACGCTCGCGCTCGCCCGAGTCTTCGCTGCGGATCGCGGTGGTGACGCAGCCTTCCAGGTGGCCTTCCAGCACGATCTTGTTGAACGTTTCGAGCGCCCGCTGTACCGCAAGCGCCTGCTTGATAATATCGACACAGTAGGCGTCCTCGTCGATCATGCGCTCGATGCCGCGCACGTGGCCCTCGATCGAGCGTAGCCGGTTACGCAGCTGCTGTTTGTTTTCCATGCGATGCTCTTTCTACCCCCTCCCACGGGGGTAGGGATATTATAATGATCGCAGCGTGGCGCGTCAAGGGGTTGTAGAAGGCTGTTGCTCATAGCAACTCGGTTTGATCATTTCTTTGGTATGCGCTGCACGGCGCATACCAAAAAGAAATTCGGGGGCGGCATTGCCGCCCCCGAACCCTCACCATACAGCAAGTGCTCAGCCGAATAAGGTGTTGCGCTTAGCCGCTCACCGGCGCGATCTGGCGGCTGCGTGCGCGCCGCGGCATGCTCCGGGGCGCGTCCTGCCGCAGAAAGCGCAGCAACGTCTCGTTGAACAGCTCGGCTTCGTCGAGAAACGGAAAGTGGCGGCTTTCGGGCATCACCACCACCTCGGCGCTGGGGATGTGGTCGAACAGATCGGCCTGGTTGGGGTGAACGATCTCGTCGCGCCCGCCGTGCACGATCAGCGCCGGCACGTTTAGGCGCGGCAGCTCGGGCCGCAGGTCGGTGCGCCACATCGAGCCGACTGCGCGCCGCAGCGTGGTGGAGCTTGATTTCACGCTATCGTCGAGGATCTCGTTCACGGCCGGGTCGTTGGTTTCGCCCAGGAACAGCCGGAACATGTAGCGCCGAAACCAGGGCATGCGCGCGAACGCATCGGCGAGCACCGGCCGGTCGGTGAGCTTGAGCAGCCACGAGAGCGAGTCGCCGACGATCGGCGCGCCGACGGCCACCACCCGGCTCACGCGCTTAGGGTTGTTGATCGCGGTTTTCAGCGCAACCATGCCGCCCATCGAGTGGCCCACCAGCACCACACGGTCGATGCCAAGCTCGTCGAGAAAGCGGATCACCTGGTCGGAGTAGCTTTGGATGCTCTCGGGGGTGGATTGGCCCAGCCGTGTGTCGCCGAAGCCCCAGAAATCAAACGAGTAGGTGCGGAAATGCTCGGCCAC
>CALLYN010000947.1 GCA_937858455.1 uncultured Kouleothrix sp. | reverse complement strand
CGTTCCACTCAAGGAAGAACGCGTTCCATTCAAGCCGCAAAGCAGCACCCGAGACACCCTAAGAGGCTGTTTGAACAGCCGGTTTACCACCAAGGCGCCAAGGCACCAAGCGGTTCTCCGCTGAGAAAGCACCAACACGATAGACACGATCGTGGTATCTTCGTGTCTTGGTGGTTATACCAACTCAGTTTGATTACTTGTGTTTTCTTGTGCGGCGCCCGGCTTTGCCGGGCGCCGCACAAGAAAACGAAATTTTGGGAACGGCTTCGCCGCCCCCGAACCCCCACCATAATCCAAGCGATCAGCCGGATTTGGTATTACGTCTCAGAGGCTGTTTGAACAGCCTGTTTACCACCAAGACACAAGGCGCCAAGACACCAGGCGGTTCCCGAGCGGCGGCGCGACGGGGCTTGGCGTGAGCCCAAGGCGGGCCTTGTGCTCGCTCCGGCGGAGTGCGGCGCGCGCGGCTACTTCAAGATCACGCTGCGCATCGAGAGCGACCCAAGGTCGAACTCGTCGTTGAAGAACGACAGCTCGTCGCTGGCGTCGCGCAGGCCCAGCGTGTACATCAGCGGCAGGTAGTGGTCGTTGGTCGGCACCGCAAGCTGGGCCACGCGCCCGAAGCGCTGGTACTCGATCAGCGGCTGGTCGTCGTGGGCCTCGAGCTTGTCTTTGACGATCGCATCGAACTCGACCGCCCAGTCGTAGGTGCTGCCGTGCATGCGCATCATGCGCAGGTTGTGCACCACATTGCCGCTAGAAACGATGAGCACGCCCTTGCCGCGCAAGAACGCCAGCTCGCGCGCAAGCTCGTAGTGGTACTGTGGCGGCTGGGTGGCGTCGATGCTCAGCTGGAAGATCGGGATGTCGCCTTCCGGGAACATCGGTTTCAGCACGCACCAGGCGCCGTGGTCGAGCCCCCAGTCGTAGTCTTCGTGCACGGCCACGCGCTTGACATTCTCGATCGTCATGCGCGCGTAGTCGACGGCGCCGGGCGCGGGGTACTGCTCGTCGTAGAGCGCCTGCGGGAAGCCGCCAAAGTCGTGGATCGTGCGCGGCGGATCGGCCATTGTCACAAACGTGCCGCGCGTCAGCCAGTGCGCCGAGATGCACAGGATGGCCTTGGGGTGCGGTAGGCGCCGGCCAAGCTCCTGCCAGCCGTGCTTAAACACATTGTCGGTGATCGCCAGCATGGGGTTGCCGTGGCCCACAAACAGCAGCGGCATCTTCTCGGTGGCCGCGAAGGTGTCGGTGAGGTTGCCGAACTCGTGCAGCCGCATCCCGGCCGGCTTCACCGATTTGCTCCAGTCCATTGCGTTGGTTCCTATCGTTCGATGTATCGTCGTGCCGGCGCGCCGATGATCGGGCACATCCGCGCGCAGCCGCAATCATACCGCCAGGCGCGCGGCCTGTCATTCACATAGGTTCATCGGCGGCGTGCCTGAGCGCGCGGCGGATGCGGCTGAGCGACTGCGGCTTGATGCCGAGGTACGAGGCGATCAGGTACTGCGGGAAGCGCTGCACGATCTCGGGGTGCTGCGCCAGCAGCGCCAGGTAGCGGCGCTGGCCGTCGTCGCCGAATGTGCGGGCGATGCGGCGCTGCAGCTCGATATAGGCGTTCTGAAGCTGGATGCGGAACAGCCGCTCGAACTTGGGCAGCTCGTCGCACAGCCGCGCGAAGCCGGCGCCGTCGATCGCCAGCAGCGCGCTGTCGGTCAGCGCCTCGATCGTAAACAGCGCCGGCGCGCCCGAGAAGAAGCTCGAGAGATCGGCGATCCAGTAGCCGTCGATGCCAAACTGCACCACGTGGATATCGCCGCGCGCGTCGGCGGCGTACGAGAACAGCGCGCCGCGCTCGATGAAGTAGATCGCCTGGCAGGGCTCGCCGGCCGCCAGCAGCAGCGCCTTCTTGCGCACGGCAACCGGCGTGAACATGGCGCGCGCCAGCGCGAACTCAGCGTCGCTGAGCGCGATGGTGGCCTCGATACTCTGGCGTAGTGGCTCGGGCATACGGTTCGGCGGGCTGCTGGTTCGCCGCCATGCTACCCGATACGGCGCCGCATGTCCAGCGGCGCGGCGCGGGAAGTGAAACGAGCGCCGCCGCGTGCCGAGCGCCGGTGGCGCATGCCTCAGGGCAGCGCGCCGGGCGTTTGCCGGCATGGCCGCAGGGCTGGTATAATCGCCCGACCGTCAGCCGCATTGGGCGTGCCCGCGCGGCGCCACAGCGAATCGGGAGTTGCCATGCCCCGCGAGCGCATCTGGGCGCTGATCTGGCTTGGCGGCGCGATCGGCGCCCTGGTGCTGCTCGCCGCCGGCCTCCCGCGCCTCACCTTCGCGCCCGGCCACCTGTACGACTTCGGCGCGCTGCGCGTGCTGTTCGGCGGCGGCGCGTCAGCCCGCGCGGTCGACCCAGCGTCGCTGGCGTTCTGGCAGGCAAT
>CALLYN010000946.1 GCA_937858455.1 uncultured Kouleothrix sp. | reverse complement strand
GGGCGTGCAGGCGCGCGGGCGGGGCAAACCCGGCCGCCGGTGCTGCTTCGCTGGCCTCGGCCAGGCGCGCCAGCTCGATCGCCAGCGCGATCGGCGCGCACAGCAGCTCGAGCAGGTTCAGGTGATCGGCGTGGTAGTGGTACGGCGCCTCGTGGCCGAGCGTCATGATCCCTAGCACGGCGTCGCCGTGCACGATCGGCGCCACGATCGCGGAGCGCAGATCGCCCAGGCCCGGGGCCGGCAGCCAGCGCGCGTCGTGGTTGGTATCGCGCACCAGCGCCGCGCGGCGCTCGCGCACCACCCAGCCGGCCAGGCCGCGCTGCATCATCGGGCGGGCCACCAGGTCGAGCGGCGCGAGGTTGCCGTTGTCGAGCGCCACGCGGTAGCAGATCCGCTCGCCGGCCGGGTCGAGCAGCAAGAGCGTGGCGTGTGGCGATGCGGTAAGCTGGGCGGCTGCGAGGATGGCGTGGGCAAGCAGGTCGTTCAGATCGCGGCGCGCGCTCAGGTCGAGGGCGAACTGATGCAGCGCCGTCATGGTATCGGCCGATACGCCCCCGTTGGCGAGCGCGACCGTCTGAGTGCGGCTTTGGCTCGTCTGCGACGTTGGCAACAGTTCCTCCACAGTCGAAGCTGGGCACGCGCGGCCAGCCTGCTGGGAACAGGTGGCCCTGGCATATCAGGGCCTATTATATGCGATGCTGGAAGTGGGCGCTACTGTGGCCGGGCTACAGTTTGATGACAGATTGCCGCGAGCTGCCTTGGTTCACGACCGAGCGATGCGAGATCCGGCTGTTCATTCGCTGTACGTGGGGGTTCGGGGGTGGCGAGGCCGCCCTGAAGTTTCTTTGTGGCGTGGGCGCACAACTCGTGCCCCCGCAAGCGCGGCGGGGCAAGGTAGTATAATGGCCGCTCGGATCGCCAGCCTGAGCCCGCCGTATCGCGCTGATCCGGCGGAAAGAGAGAGCGCTCGTGGATCATCTGCGCCCAGCCCGCCGCCAGCATGTCAGCATCGCTGGGAATATTGGAGTGGGTAAAAGCACGCTGGTCGCGATTCTGGCCGAGGAATTTGGGTGGCAGCCGTACTACGAGCTGGTAGCGGATCATCCGTACCTGGACGACTACTACGCCGATCGTGAGCGCTGGGGCTTTCACTCACAGATCTGGTTCTTATCGCAGCGCTACGAGCAGCACCTCGAGATCAGCGACACGCCGACCTCGGTATGCCAAGATCGCAGCATCTACGAGGACTACGAGGTGTTTGTGAAGGGGCTGCTCGAGCAGGGGATCTTTTCTCACCGCGATTTCCGCACCTACCGCCGGCTGTTCCAGTCGCTCGTGCGCAGCCTGACCCCGCCGACGCTGCTGGTGTACCTGCATGCCAGCGTGCCGACGCTGTTGCAGCGTATCAACGGGCGCTCGCGGCCCTACGAGCGCGCCATCCCGGCCGAGTATCTGGCGCAGCTGAACCGGCGCTACGAGGAGTGGCTGCGCCGCTTCGAGCTATGCCCGGTGCTGACGATCGAGACCGACCAGCTCGATTTTGCACACGAAGTCGAAGCGCGGCGCGAGGTGGTCGAGATCATCAGCCAGGCCGCCGGGATACGCGGGATGGTGCAGGAGCGCATGCTGGCGTAGCATATCCAGCCGATCACGTGGTTTGTGCGGGGTTCGATTTCTGTGTGCGGTGCCCTGCCCGGCGAAGCCGGGCAGGGCACCGCACACAGAAGGTGATCAAGGTGCGCTATACGGTTGGCGTGGCCAGCTCGCGCGCGTGCGCAGCCCCCTCTTCGCGCAGCTTGCCGAACTTTGCAGCGTCGTACCTGAGGATTGCCTGGCGCGCGGCGCGCACCTCGTCGAGCCGGCGCACCGGCGCGGTGGTGGGCGCCTGGTGCAGGATCTCGATATCGCTGCGGGCCTCGTCGGCGATCTTCAGCATGGCCGCGACGAATGCGTCGAGGTTGAGCTTGCTCTCGGTCTCGGTCGGCTCGATCATCAGCGCCTCGGGCACGATCAGCGGGAAGTAGACCGTCGGCGGGTGGAAGCCGTAGTCGATCAGCCGCTTGGCGATGTCGAGCGTGCGAGCCTGCGGCGCCTCGGCGATCTGGCCCCTCAGCACGCACTCGTGCATGCAGGTGCGGTTGTAGGCCGCCGGGTAGGTGCCCTGCAGCTTGACGCGCAGGTAGTTCGCGTTCAGCACTGCCGTCTCGCTCACCTCGCGCAGGCCGGCCGCCCCCAGCGTGCGAATATAGGTCCAGGCGCGCACCAGCATGCCGAAGTTGCCCCAGAACGACTTCACGCGGCCGATGCTCTGCTCGGGCTCGAAGAACTCGTACCTGGGTTGCGCGCCCTCTGCGGCTGGCTGCTGTAGCCGAACGCGCGGGCCGGGCAAGAACGGCGCCAGCGCGGCTGTGCAGCCCACCGCGCCCGAGCCGGGGCCGCCGCCGCCGTGCGGGGTCGTGAACGTCTTGTGCAGGTTGTAGTGCATAAAGTCGAAGCCAACCGCGCCGGGCTTCACAATGCCCAGGATGGCGTTGAAGTTTGCGCCGTCGCCGTACATCAGGCCGCCGGCCTCGTGCACCATCTGGGCAACCTCGCGCACGTGCTGCTCGAAGATGCCGACCGTGTTGGGGTTGGTGAGCATCAGCCCGGCGGTGCGTGGCGAAAGCTTGGCGCGCAGGTCGTCGAGGTCGACATTGCCATACGCGTCGCTTTTCACCTCGGCCACTTTCATGCCGACCATCGCGGCGGTAGCGGGGTTGGTGCCGTGGGCCGAGTCGGGCACCAGGATCTCGACGCGCTCGGTGTCGCCGCGGCTGAGGTGGTAGGCCCGGAACACCAGCACGCCGGTGAACTCGCCCTGCGCGCCGGCCGCGGGCTGGAGCGACACCGCGTCGAAGCCGGAGATCTCGCCGAGCAGCTCCTGCAGCTCGTACATCAGCCGGAGCGCGCCCTGCGATAGCTCGGGGGCCTGCAGCGGGTGCGCGCCGGCGAACCCGGCGTAGCGCGCGGTCTCTTCGTGGATCTTGGGGTTGTATTTCATTGTGCAGCTACCGAGCGGGTACATTCCGGTATCGATGCAGTAGTTGCGCTGGCTGATGCGGGTGAAGTGGCGCACGACCTCGGTTTCGGTAAGCTCGGGCATTGCGGCCAGGTTGTCCTGGCGCAGCAGCTCGCCCGGCAGCTCGGCGGCCGGTACGTCGAGGGCCGGCAGGTTTGCGCCGATTTTGCCGGGCGCCGAAAGCTCGAAAATCGGCGGCTCGTATGTGTTCATAGTGTATCACTCATGTACGCTCGTTAGGCACAGCGGCCTAGCGAGTGTCTAAATCAAGAAACTCCATCAGACCGCGCAGCACGCTGCGCCGGCGCTCGCACCCTGCGATATCGCCGGCGGCGTGGGCTGCCTGCATCCGATCGAGCAGCAGCAGCAGGCGGTAGGGCGCCAGCACATGCTCGCGCACCTGCTCGTAGGTGCGGCTGTTCTGCTCGTCGTAGCCGTTGCCGTAGCCAACCCGCAGGCTGAAGTAGCGCGGCTCGTCGATCGTGTCGAGCCAGGTCGCGTGCTCCCAGGCCGGGCACCAGCCCAGCGCCGTCTCCCATCCAAGCACGCCGCTGACGCGCCAGGCGCCGCGCGTGCCCGAGGTGTCGCCCTGGCGCACCAGCAGGGTGTGCGGGCCGAGGCCGCCGTGCACCAGGGCGGGCTGGCGGCCTGTGGGCACAAACTCGCGCGCGAACCAGCCGAGCAGCGCGGCGCCGCTACGCCGGTCGAGCAGCCCAAGCTCGGCGCAGTGGCCGGTAGCGCGCTCGACGCGCGCCAGCACGTAGTCGTGCTCGTTGGCGGCGGTGTGGCCGCTGCCGCCAAGCGCGCCGTAGCTATCGCAGGCCAGGCGGTGTATCCGGCCGGCAATCGCGCCCAGCCGGCGCCCCAGCTGGTAGAGCGCGTCGTCGGGGATGCGGCCGAGCGCCTGTGCGAGCGGCTCGCCCGGCAGATCGCTCAGCAGCAGGTAGGGCTGGCCGACCGTCGCGCCGTCGGGGTCGCTGGCGCGCAGCTGCGGAATCGGCAGGTCGATCTCGCCGCGCAAGCGCCGCAGCGCCGCC
>CALLYN010000945.1 GCA_937858455.1 uncultured Kouleothrix sp. | reverse complement strand
CTGCGCGTCTGCCGCGCTTTCGCGGATCGTCGCCGGCTTGGCGCCGCCGGCCGGCCAGCGGTCGTCGGCCGCGCCAATCAGCGCCACAACCGTCAGCACCGGCAGCTGCTGGCCCGGCTGAAACGGGCCGGCGCGCAGGTAGCCTTTGGCCGTGGCCTCGATCGCAAAGATCGCCTTGTCGGTCTCGACCTCGAGAACCTCCTGGCCGGGCTCCAGCGCGGCGCCGTCGGGCTGCAGCCAGCGCACCAGCGTCACCTGCTCGACAGTCTGGCCCAGCTGGGGGATAAACAGCTCTTTTGGCATAGTGGCCTCTATAGCGTCTTGCGGCAGGCGGCGACGATCCGCGCAACGTTGGGGATGGCCAGGTCCTCGAGCACCTCGGCGCGCGGCACCGGCACGTTTGCGGCGGCCACGCGCTGCATTGGCGCGTCGAGGTAGTCGAACGCGCGCTCGTTTACCTGCGCGAGCACCTCGTTGATAAAGCTGCTGTTCTCGTAGGCCTCGGTCACGCCCACCAGCCGGCCGGTCTTGCGCACCGACTCGAGCACCGTGTCGATGTCGAGCGGCTTCAGCGTGCGCAGGTCGACGACCTCGGCCTCGATGCCCTCGCGCGCCAGTAGCTCGGCGGCCTCGATCGCGCGCAGCACCATGCGGGAGTACGTCACGATCGTGACATCGCGGCCGGCGCGCTTGATGTCGGCCACGCCCAGCGGTATCACGTACTCTTCTTCCGGCACCGGGCCTTTTTCTTTATAGAGCATCTTGTGCTCGATAAACATCACCGGGTTGTCGTCGCGGATGGCGGCCTTCAGCAGCCCCTTGGCGTCGTAGGCCGTGGCCGGCATCACCACATACAGGCCGGGGAAGTGCGTCCACAGGCTTTCGAGGCTCTGCGAGTGGTGCGCGGCGATTGCGCGGCCGGCGCCGCCCTCGGTTCGCACCACCAGCGGCACGCTGGTCTTCCCGCCGAACATGTAGCGGTTCTTGGCGCCCTGGTTGGCCAGCTGGTCCATGGTCAGCGGCGTGAAGTCGACATACATCACCTCGGTCACCGGGCGCATGCCGGCCATGGCCGCGCCCACGCCTGCGCCGGCGATCGTCGCCTCGGAGATCGGCGTGTCGATCACGCGCCAGGGGCCGAACTCGTCGAGCAGGCCGCGGGTCGCGCCGTAGGCCCCGCCGTACAGCCCAATATCCTCGCCGAGCAGAAACACGCGCGCATCGCGCTGCATCTCCTCGCGCATGGCCTCGGTAAGCGCCTGGGCGTAGCTGATCTGGCGCATCGACGCGTCGCCGCGCACCCGCTCGCGCAGCGCGCGCTCGGCCGCGATGTCGGCGGCGCTGTGCTGCAGCGGCGCGTACACGTCGGTCTCAAGCTCGCTCGGGTCGGGCTCGGGCGAGGCTTCGGCGAACGCCAGCGCGGCGGCCAGCTTGGCGTCGGCGGCGTGCTCAAGCGCGGTCAGGTCGGCCTCGGAAAGCAGGCGCAGCCCGGCCATGCGCGCCGCGAAGGCCTTGATCGGGTCGCGCGCGCGCCAGGCGGCCTCTTCCTCGCGCGTGCGGTAGGCCCGCGGGTCGGAGTGCGAGTGCCCGTAGAAGCGGTAGGTCTTGGCCTCGATCAGCGTCGGGCCGTGGCCGCGCCGGGCGCGCTCGACCGCCCGCGCGGTGGCGCTGCGCACCGCCAGCACGTCCATGCCGTCGACTACCTCGCCGGGGATGTCGTAGGCCAGCGCGCGGTCGGCTACGTTCTGGCGCTTGCTCATCTTCGGCCAGGGCTCGCTCATGGCATACAGGTTGTTCTCGCACACGAAAATCACCGGCAGATCCCAGATGCTGGCCATGTTCAGCGCCTCGTGGAAGTTGCCGGTGTTGGCCGCGCCGTCGCCAAAAAAGCACAGCACCACCCGGTCGCTGCCGGCGATCTTCTGGGCGAGCGCCGCGCCAACCGCCACCGGGATGTTGCCGGCGACGATGCCGGTGGCGCCGAGGTTGCCGTGCGCCACGTCGGCGATGTGCATCGAGCCGCCCTTGCCCTTGCAGTAGCCGCCAGCCTTGCCCAGCACCTCGGCCATCATCTGGTTGTAGTGCGCCTGGCGCGCGGCCTCGCTGGCGGCGGCGCTGTCGCCGTGGGCGTGGGCGTGGCCGTGGCCGCGGTGCGTGCTGGTGATGTAGTCGTCGGCGCGGAGCGCGCCGATCGCGCCAACCGCCACGGCCTCCTGCCCGGCGTACAGGTGCGAGGCGCCCTTCAGCACCGCGCGCCCCAGCAGGTCGGCGATGGCGTTCTCGAGCGCGCGGATCTCGAGCATCTGGCGCATGTAGCCGAGCAGCTCGTCGCGCGTGAGCGCCTGATCCTCGATCAGCGCCGAAAACGATTCAATTGCAAGGTCGCTCGTCATCGCGATCTCCAGCTTTTTGCGAGGCGCAAACACACGGTGGATGCAGGCCCCTCACCGCTCGGCGTTTAGGGGCATCCGGGGCGCGCTTGCCCAGAACACAAACCAGCCTTTGCAAACAGCCCCTTAGCCGAATGGGGCATCATACCGATACGATGCGCATAGACGCGGCAAACGGCGCCAAGCCGGGGTGGCCGGCCGGCGCGTCGGTTACCAGCACGTCGACCTGGCTGGCCGGCGCGAACGCGGCCGCGCCCACCTGGCCAAGCTTGGTGGCGTCGAGCAGCGCCACCACCGAGCGGCACGCGCCAACCAGCGCGCGCTTCACCTCCGCCTCGGCCGGGCTGACATCCGTGAGGCCGGCGTCGGGCGCGAGGCCGTGCGCGCCAAAGAAGCCATGCCCGATCGTGTAGCGCCGCAGCGGGCCTAGCCCGTCGTGCCCCACCAGCGAGCGCGAGCCGCGCCGCAGCATGCCGCCCAGCAGCACCACCGCGATCTGCGGCGCCTCGAATAGCTCGTCGACGACCGCCAGGCTGTTGGTCAGGATCGTCAGCTCGCGCTGGTCGCGCAGCGCCCGCGCCAGCTCCAGCGCGGTGCTGCTGGTGTCGAGCACGATCGCCTCGCCCGGGCATACCAGCGCGGCGGCGGCGCGGCCGATCCGCTGCTTCGCGTCGGGCTGCTGGTGGCGCCGCGCGTC
>CALLYN010000944.1 GCA_937858455.1 uncultured Kouleothrix sp. | reverse complement strand
TGCAGCGCCCAACCAGCGTCGGCCGGCCGGCCGGCTGCGCCACCACAACGCCGAACACCCGCACCGGCGCGAGCGGCAGCACGCCCACGCCCATCCAGGGCCAGCGCATGATCGGCCTACCCAGCCAGGGGCAAACGATCGAGCTGCAGGTGGGCGAGACGCTCGAGCTGCGGCTGACCGGCGAGATGGAGTGGACCGTGCGCGTCGGCGACGCGCAGGTGATCGAGCGGATGGACGGCCAGCTCGTGAAAGGCAGCCAGGGCGTGTTCCGCGCGCTGGCGCCCGGCACGTCGGCGCTCGAGGCCGACGGCGAGCCGCTGTGCCGCAGGGCCATGCCCGCCTGCGCCTCGCCGTCGTTTCACTACAGCGTCACGATCGCGGTACACTCGTAGCGGCTAGCCCGCGCCGTGCTCGCGCGCGAGGCGGCCCATCAGCAGGCCCATGACGGCGGCCTCCTCGGGCGGCAGGTCGGCCAGGCGCTCGGCTAGCTCGTGATCGAGCCGCTGCTGCAGCGTTGCGATTAGCGAGCCGTCCAGGTAGGCGTTGAGCACGGCCGGGTGCACGTAGCACTTGCGGCAGATCGCGGGCGTATTGCCCAGGCGCTCCGAAACGCGCTCGATCGCGCGCACCACGTTCTTCTTGGCCTGCGACTCGCTGTCGAATGCGGCGAACTCTTGCAGCGCCAGCGCCGCCAGCACCGTGCCGGCCCAGGTGCGGAAATCCTTGGCGGTGAAATCCTGGCCGCTGATCGCACGCAGGTAGTCGTTCACGTCGGCCGAGTCGATCGTCTGGCGCTGGCCTTCCTCGTCGATGTACTGGAACAGCTCGTAGCCCGGCAGGTCGCGGCAGCGCTTGACGATCCGCGCCAGCCGCCGGTCGGTCAGCGCGACGCTGTGGCTCTTGCCGCTCTTGCCGCGAAACTGAAATCGCACCGTCGCGCCCTCGATACGCACATGCCGGTCGCGCATCGTCGTAAGGCCGAACGACCTGTTGGTTTTGGCGTACTCCTCGTTGCCGACGCGGATGAGCGTGGTTTCGAGCAGGCGCACCACCCCGGCCAGCACTTTGTCGCGCGGCAGCCCCGGCAGCCCCAGGTCGCGCTCGACGTGCGCGCGGATGCCCGGCAGCGCCTGGCCAAACGCGACCATGCGGCCGTACTTTGTGTCGTCGCGCAGGGCGCGCCAGCGCGGGTGGTAGCGGTACTGCTTGCGCCCGCGCGCGTCGCGGCCGGTGGCCTGCAGGTGGCCGCTCGGGTCGGCGCAGATCCACACGTCCTCGTAGGCCGGCGGGATGCCGAGCTTCCTGATGCGCTCGAGCGTGGCCGCGTCGCGGATGGGCTTGCCGTCGAGCCCAATGTAGCTGAAGTGCTTGCCGGCGCGCTTGCGGCGGATGCCCGGCTGCGTGTCGGCGACATAGCGCAGCCCGGCGGCCTTGGCCGAAGCGGCCGGGTCCGGGCGGGTGGCTTCTGGTGCTGGTGTGGTCATGGCTAGTGTTACTCATACCAAATTCGCTTGATTACGTACATTTTGGTGGGGGTTTGGGGGCGGCTTCGCCGCCCCCAAATTTCTTTTTGTGTGGCACGACGTGGCAAAGCCACGTCGTGCCACACAATCGATACATGATCAAGCGAACAGCGTATCATATGCTCGCAGGCGACTGTGCGAAGACTCAAGCAAACGCCATACCACCAGAGCACGGCGCGGCTCAGGCCGGCGCGTTACGCTAGATCGTCAGCTGCACGGCGTATAAGCTGGCGTATACGCCATCGGCCTCCAGCAGCTCCGCGTGCGTCCCCTGCTCCTCGATGCCGCTGTCGGTCAGCACCACAATGCGCTGCGCCTTGCGCACCGTCGAGAGCCGGTGGGCGATCACGATCGTCGTGCGGCCGTGCGCCAGCTGCTCCATCGAGCTTTGAACCGCGCGCTCGCTCTCGTTATCCAGCGCGCTGGTGGCCTCGTCGAAAATAATAATCGGCGGGTTCTTCAAAAACGCGCGCGCGATGCTCAAGCGCTGCTTCTGCCCACCCGAAAGCCTGACGCCGCGCTGGCCGATGTCGGTATCGTAGCCATGCGGCAGCGCCGCAATAAACTCGTGGGCATTCGCCTGCTTCGCCGCCGCGATGATCTCGGCGCGGGTCGCGCCGGCTTTGCCATAGCCAATATTGTCGGCGACCGTTCCGGCAAACAGGTACACGTCCTGCTGCACAACCCCGATGCTCGCGCGCAGCGAGCGCAGGCTGATCTGCCTGATATCGATGCCATCGAGCAGTATCGCCCCGCCGCCAACCTCGTAGAAGCGCGGGATCAGCGAGCACAGCGTTGTTTTGCCGGCGCCGGAAGGCCCGACCAGCGCGATATACTCGCCGGCCTGAATATCCAGCGAGATATTCCTGAGCACGTGATCGTACTCTTCGTTGTACCTGAAGCTTACGCCGCGAAACTCAATATGCCCGCGCACATGCGCCAGCTCGATCGCGCCAGGCGACTCACGGATCTCCGGCTCCACCTCCATGATCTCCATGAATCGCGCGAACCCGGTGATACCTTCTTGATACAGGCGCGCGAAGTTCACGAATCGCTGGATCGGCTCGACCAGCGCGCCAATATACAGCAGATACGTTGTCAGGTCGGCCAGGTCGAGTGAAGCGTGCACGATCGCGCGGCTGCCGAAGATGATCACGGCGATCGTGATCAGCTGGGTAAATACCGACATTCCCTGATAAAAGAATGTCTCACTGCGGTAGCCGTCGCGCCGGCTGGCGACAAAGCGCCCATTCGCGCTGGCGAACTTGGCCTGCTCGGCATCCTCGTTGGTAAACGACTGCACCACGCGGATGCCCGCGAGCGTATCTTCTACCTGCGCATTAATATCGCCGACGCGGTTCTTGCTCACCCACAGCGCGCGATTCATTGTTTTGTTGAAATACATGGCATACACGATCATCACCGGGAAAAACAGAAATACGATCAGCGTCAGCCCGGGGTTGATCGTGCTTAGGATCGCGAACACGCCAACAAACTTCAGCACGCCGATCAGCATATCTTCCGGCCCATGGTGGCACAGCTCGCTGATTGCCTCAAGATCATTCGTGACGCGCGTCATGAGCTGGCCGGTCTGCTGCTGATCGTAAAAGCGAAACGATAGCTTCTGAAAGTGCGCGAAGATATCGCGGCGCATGTCGCTCTCCATCAGCGTGCCCATCATATGCCCGCGGTAGTCGACAAACGTGTTGCACACGAGGTAAACGGCCACCAGGGCGAGCATAAGCGCGCCAACCGTATAGATCTGGCCTAGCACATTCGGCGCGTTGCCTTCGAGTATATTTTTCGTGATATAGCGCGCGCACAGCGGCAGAATCAGCGTCACCGCCGAAACAACGCACGCGCACACCAGGTCGGCCACCAGCAGGCCAAGGTAGGGTCGGTAATACGATAGAAAGCGCTTGCTACGAGCACTCATGCATATCTCCCATAAAGCTCGGGGGAACAACAACGCGGCCACGGGGAACTCCCGTGGCCGCGAATCGATCGGTTGGTTATGAATCAGACGGCCACGGTGTGGCGTACACCCGTGGCCGTTGTTGTTTCTTGCGATTAGACAAACAGGGCTGTATCAGGCGGCCAGGCGCGGCACGAGGCCACGCTGCGGCAGCATACTCCTACAGCATCGTTGCCGCCACCGGCGCGCCCCACGCACGGGCGCCGCGCCGATCGGCGGATGTTCTCACGCAGACACTTGGTTAAAGGGCGCGCTCCACAAACAAGCAGGCCACGCCGCGCGAGGCGGCGCCGGCACGCTCGGGCAGGTTGTGGAAAAAGTAAGCCATTGTCGCGCCTCCTGAACAGCTCGGCAAAGAGGCCAAAGCATACCACGCACACCCCGAGGAGTCAAGGCGCTCGGCAGGCCCGAGCAGCGCTCGCGCAACGTCTTTCGACCCCTCCCCTGTCAGGGGAGGGGGTAACACATCTGGCTTTGTGGTGCGGTCGCGGCGGCGACCGCACCACAAAGCCAACAATAATCCCCCCTCTCCCGCGCGCGGGAGTAAGGGGGGGTGAGGGCCGACGTTGCACCAGCCCTGAGCAGAGAGCCCGGCGCGGTTGACCTCGGCGCGGCCAATCGCCTATAATACAGGCTCAATACGCCCAGGTGTAGTTGGGGGTCTCACGCTGTATACCGAGACGCTGAAACACGAACACGCGGCGATAGCGCTGGAGCGCTGGCTCGATACGCGCAGCGGCTCGGAGCGCGCCACGCTGGCGCGCCTGTGGGCACTGCCCGAAAGCGTGGCGCAGTCGGGCGCGGCGCTGGCCCAAGCTATGTGCGATCCTGCGGCGCTCGGCCGCGTGCTTGCGGCGCTGCGCCCGCGCGAGCGCGCTGCGCTGACACTGGTGCAGCAGCATGGCGGCAGCATCGCCGCGCCGATACTCGAGCGCGAGTTTGGCGCGGTGCGCGCGCTCGCCAGCTACCCCAACCCGCGGGCCTACTTGCTGGCGCTCGAGCAGCCACTCGCGCCCACCGAGCGCCTGTGGGCGCTGGGCCTGCTGCTCACCCCGCCCGACCGCCCGGCGCGCGTCTACAGCATCCCAGCCGAGCTGCAGGCGCTGCTGCCGCCCGCGCCAGCGCGCCAGCACCAGCTCGGCCTCTCGCCGATTGAACCGCCCGCCTCACAGGCTATAGCCAGCCCGGCCCAGCTCGAAAGCGCGCTGCTGCGGCTGCTGGCGCTGGCGCAGGATGGCGGCCTGGCCGGCACCGCCGAGGCCCCCGGCCGCGCCGCGCTGAAGCAGATC
>CALLYN010000943.1 GCA_937858455.1 uncultured Kouleothrix sp. | reverse complement strand
CACTGGCCGCGCTGGCGCTGGCCGCGCTGGCGCTGGCACTTGGCGGCGCTGGCCTGCTGCCGGCCGCAGTGGCAGCCCGGCTCGCCAGCATCACCGCCTACCTCGCGCCCTTCGATGCAGGCTCGGTGGCGCTCACACCCGCCAACTTCGCGATTGTCGAGCGCATGTCGCAGATCCAGGCCGGCTGGCGCATGTTTATCGCGCATCCGCTGAGCGGCGTCGGGCCGGGCAACTTCAGCAATGCCTACCCGGCATTCGCCGTCGGCAGCTGGTATGTATCGCGCGGGCACGCCCATAACTACTACATGCACATCGCCGCCGAGGCTGGCGCCGTCGGCTGGGCGGCCTATATGCTGCTGCTGCTGGCACTGGCGCGCCAGGCGCTACGCACATTACGATCTGTTAAAGCGATCATTCCGCGCAGCATCACGGTTGGATGTTGTGGTATCATTGCAGCGGTGGTGGGTCACGACATCTTCGAGAACCTGCACGTGCTCAGTATGGGCATTCAGCTGGCAGCCGTGTGGGCGCTTCTCGGCATTTTGGAGCAGTTTGAACAACGCCCGCAAATAGTTATTGAAAACCAGCAAAAGAGTGGAGTTTGATCATGCGGTATCTGGTAACCGGCGGGGCCGGCTTTGTCGGCAGCCATCTGGCCGATACGCTACTGGCGCGCGGCGATGAAGTGATCTGCGTCGACAATTTCAACGATTACTATAGCCCGGCACGCAAGCGGCGCAACATTGCCGGCGCGCTTGGCAACCCACATTACACGCTTGTCGAGGGCGATTTCCGCGATACAGCGGCCATGGAGCAGGTGTTCGCCGAGCACCGGCCGCAGCGCATTGCCCACCTTGGCGCGATGGCCGGCCCGCGCCCCTCGGTCGAGCGCCCGCTGCTGTACGAAGAGGTGAACGTGCGCGGCACGGTGAACCTGCTCGATCTGGCGCGGTGCTACGACACGCAAGGCTTTGTGCTGGCCTCCACGTCGTCGGTATACGGCCGGGCCGCCACGCCCTGGTCGGAAGATCTCGCCACCGACCGGCCGCTCTCGCCCTACGCGGCTACCAAAAAAGCCGCCGAGGTGCTGGCCTATACCTTTCACAACCTGTACAATATGCCCACCCGCGTGGTGCGCTTCTTCACCGTCTACGGCCCGCGCGGCCGCCCCGACATGACGCCCTATATTTTTGTCGACGCGATGGTGAAGCGCAAGCCGATCACGCTGTTCGAAGGCGGCGTCGGAGTGTATCGCGACTGGACGTACGTCGACGATATTGTGGCCGGCGTGGTCGCCGCGCTCGATAGCGACATCCCATTCGATACCTTCAACCTTGGCAACTCCAGCCCGGTGCAGCTCAGCGATTTCATCACGCTGCTCGAGCAGGTGACCGATCTCGAGGCTGTGATCGACGCCAAGCCGCTGCCCTCGGCCGACCCGCCGGTCACCTTCGCGAATATCGACAAGGCACGGCGGCTGCTTGGCTTCGAGCCGCGCACGCCGCTCAGCCAGGGCCTCGAGCACTTCTGGCAGTGGTATCGCGCCGAAGTGCTCGAATCAACCGTATAGCACACCGGCGCGGCTGGTCACCAATACGGCGGCCAGCCGCGCCGGCCCGTTCGGAAACAAAGGAGAAGCTTAACAGCGTCATGTTCGAACGACCTACGACTGGTCTCTCGCGCGCCGATGAGAACTCAGCAGAGTCGCCCGCCGAAGTCGAGGTAGAACGTTCCGGTTTCGCCCTTGGCAAATCGCTCCGCAATCCCCGCACCCTCATCTCGTTCGCCCTGGCGATTGCAATCATTCTGTTCGTCCTCCGCGGGCTCGATATCGACCTCGCAAAAACCTGGGAATATATGCGCGGCGCCAACCTGGCGCTGCTGCTGTCGGGCTTCGTGGTATTCTACGCCACCTTCCCGCTGCGCGCGCTGCGCTGGCGGCTGCTGCTCGAAAACGCCGGCGTGCCGGTGCGCGAGGGCCGCAGAAGCTGGGCTTCGCTACCCGCGCTCATGGAATACCTGTACCTCTCGTGGTTCGCCAACTGCATTGTGCCGGCCAAGCTGGGCGACGCCTACCGTGGCTACCTGCTCAAGCATAACGGCCGCGTGTCGTTCTCGGCTACCTTTGGCACGATCTTCGCCGAGCGCCTGCTCGACATGCTCGGCCTGTTCACCTTTCTGGTGATCTCGGGCTGGTCGGTGTTCGGCACGCATCTGCCGCGCGAAACCAATGTCATCTTTATCTCGGGCCTGGTGCTGGTGCTGCTGATCGTCGTCGGGCTGGCAGGCATGCGCTGGTTCAGCCCGCTGCTGCGCCGGTTCATGCCCGAGCGGCTGCGCAGCAAATACGAGCCTTTCGAGGCCGCCGCGCTGCGCTCATTTCAGCCACGCATTCTGCCGATCCTCACGCTGCTCACCGCGCTGGTGTGGCTGCTCGAGGGCTTCCGTCTGTTCTTCGTCATCCAGGCGCTCGGCGCCGAGGGGCTGCACCTGACACTACCCGTGATCATTTTTGTCGCGCTTGCCTCGTCGCTGCTCACCGTCATCCCGTTCACGCCAGGCGGCCTGGGCGTGGTCGAGGGCGCGGTCACTGCGGTGCTGCTGGCGCTGCCGGTCGCGCCCGGCGCCCAGCCGGTCAGCCGCGCGCTGGCGGTAGCGGT
>CALLYN010000942.1 GCA_937858455.1 uncultured Kouleothrix sp. | reverse complement strand
GGCCAGCGCGCCGGCGCGGATCGCGCGCGCCTGGTCGCGCAGGGCATCGGGATCGGCCAGCGCGGCCAGCGCGGCCGAGCGAGCGCCCACGAAATGGTTCGCGGTGCGGCCCAGCGCAGTCTGGAGCGTCTGATCGTGCAGCGCCCGGTCGACACGCTCGTAGAATGGCAGTGGCTGGCTGGTCATCGGTGTTAGCGCCTTGCCTCACTGGTATCGCCCACACGGCGATGCGAATCCGGCCCGCTGCGACGCGGGAAGCAGTGTGCCCGGCCGAGTGGCCTGGCGAGGATGCACCTGCGCGCCCTCGCGCGGGGGCGCTAGTGGGTGCCGAGCATATTCGCCAGCAGCTCAGCGATATGGCAAACACGCACTGGCGATCCGCGGCGGCTCAGACCGCCGGCGATCTGAGTCATGCAGCTGGCGTCGCCAGTCACCAGCAGTTCGACGCCGGATGCCGCAATATTGTTGAGCTTCCGGCCGAGCATCGACTCGGAGATCGCGGGCTGCTTGATCGCGAACAGGCCGCCAAAGCCGCAGCACTCGTCGGCCGCCGGCAGAGGCACCAGCTCGGCCCCTTGCACATGCCCAAGCAATGTGCGTGCCTGCGCGCCCAGGCCAAGCCCGCGCAGGCCGTGGCAGGCGTCGTGGTAGGCCAACCTGCCCTGGTAGCGCGCGCCGACATCGGCCAGGCCAAGCACATCCACCAGGTACTCCGTCAGCTCGTAGGTGCGGCCGATCAGATCGTGGGCGGCGGCCTGGTGTGGCGTGCCATCGAACAGCTCGTGGAAGCCGTGGCGGATCATGGCGCAGCACGACCCCGAGGGCAGCACCACGTCGCCCTGGCCGCGCAGCAGCTCAAGCGTGCGGCCGGCCACGGCGCGCGCATCGCCGCGGAACCCGGCGTTAAAGCCCATCTGGCCGCAGCACGTCAGGCCGCGCGGCACATGCACATCGCAGCCGTGGGCTGCCAGCAGCCGCGCCGCCGCCATGCCGATCGACGGGTAGAGCTGGTCGACGATACATGTAGCAAACAGCGCGACACGACGGCGAGGTTGGGCAGCCACCACGCCTCCTTACATGCTATTCGAGCGGGCGATACTGGCATTATAGCAGAGACTCGCGCAGGCGTCTCTGCTATAATTGACGCGAGCTATGCGGTGGGGGTTCGGGGCGGCAAAGCCGCCCCCGAGAACTTCCTTTTTGGCTGGTCGCGGCCACGGCGGTGGCCGCGACCA
>CALLYN010000941.1 GCA_937858455.1 uncultured Kouleothrix sp. | reverse complement strand
CCAGCGCGGCTCCGGCTGCCAGAACCAGCCCGGCCGGCAGCGCCGCGCCGCCGGTATTCGGCAGGCGCGAAGGCTGCTGCGGCTGCCCGCTTGCGTAGTAGCGCGCGTACAGATCCGGCACCAGCGTGAAGTTCCGCGTGTTGATCGCCGCCGGGTCGAGCGGCTGGTGCGCCTGAACATATGCGGCGATCAGGTCGCGGATCTCATTCGTCGACTGCCACACCCGCGTGCCCTCTTTAAACATCGCGAAGCCGCCGCCGCCCGAGGCGCGGTAGTTATTGATCGCGATGCGGAACGCCTGGTCGGGGGCTACGTCTTTGCCTTTGAACTGCAGCTTGGTGACGCGCTGGCCGACTGGCTTGGTCAGGTCGATCGTGTAGTCGATGCCGGTGTAGATATCCCAGTTGTAGTCGGGCACCTGCGGCGACACCAGGCCCTTCGGGTCGGCCGGCAGGTTGGCCGCGTCGGCCGTCTTGAAGTACTCGGCGTCTTTTTCGAGCGCGCGGCGCAGGATGTCGCCGTTGATCTGCAGCACATACAGCGTGTTATCGTAGATGTACGAGCTGTACGCGTCGCGCAGCGCGATCTGGCCCTGCGGAATGTGGCCGGTGTCGTTGAAGATCGCCGCCAGCGAGATGTCGACGGGGTAGCCTGCCGCAGCCGCGGCATCGCTCTGCACGGTGTTGATCAGGTCGGCCAGCGGGCCGTCGGTGTAGCGCGCGGCCGGGCCGCCTGGGAATTCGCCCGTGGCCGTGCCGATTGGCGTGCTGATATACTTGAGTGTCTGGTCGTGGTACGGGTAGGCCAGGTCGGTCAGCTGCTGGTCGGCGTCGACGCCCTTCACATACTGCAGCGCCGAGTCTTTGCCGGCGACCTGCCAGCCCGAGCCGCTGCGCTGCAGCTGCAGCGTGACTTTGGCGAGCGCGCGGCCCCAGTACGACGGCTCGACGATCAAGACATTGTTGATCAGCGCTTTGGGCACGTCGAGGTGCGAGTGGCCCGCCAGAATCACGTCGATGCCCGGCACCTGCTGGGCCAGCTCGATCGTCAGGTTCTCGTCGGGCAGCGAGCCGCTGGGCACCCAGCTGCTCGGGTCGGCAAGCCAGGCCTGCGGGTCGCGCGTGTTGGCAGGCGTTTTGTCCCAGCCAATATGCTGCGAGATCACAACCACGTCGGCGCCGGCGGCCCTGATCTGCGGCACGTACTGCCTGGCGGTGTCGACCGGGCTGTCGAAGCGCAGGCCGGCGATATTCTCGGGCTTTTCCCAGTTGGGGATCGCCGGGGTAGTGAGGCCGAGAATGCCGACCTTGACGCCGTTGACCTCTTTGATGACGTAGGGCTGGAATGCCTCGCTGCCGTCGCTCTTGCGGATGTTGGCCGAGAGCAGCGGGAAGTTCAGCTGGCCCTTCCAGCGATTGAGCGTATCGAGGCCGTAGTTGAACTCGTGGTTGCCGATCGCTGCCGCGTCGTACCTGAGCGCGTTCATCGTCAGCGCCATCGGGTGAACGGCCTTCTGGTCGATGCGGGCGTAGTAGTAGCCCAGCGGCGTGCCCTGGATGGTGTCGCCGCTGTCGAGCAGCAGCAGGTTTGGATCTTTGGCGCGCTCCTGCTTGATCAGCGTGGCAACGCGCGCCAGGCCCCAGTCGGCCACCTTGCCGGTGTAGTAGTCCCAGGGCAGCAGGTTGGTGTGCAGGTCGCTGGTTTGCAGGATGGTGATGGTGGTGGCTTCGTCCTTCGCGCCCGCAGTGGGCGCCAGCAGCAGGCTCGGCAGCAGCAGCGCGCATCCGATCAGTGCCGGCAGCATTCGACGAAACAGCATATACTCTCCTTCCCGCTGGCGCCCGTGCTGTGCGGCACTCCAGCGTCGCGCGGCGTCGGAGGTTCGCGCGCTGCGGCCGCCGCACCGAGCGCGCTCCAATCGCGAACCCGGTGTGATTTCAATGGCGGCTGCGGCGATCATCGAGGCGCGAGCCTGCATTATACACGCTTTTGCGGGCCGTTTGGCGTAGAGTAGACAGAGGATGTGCGCTGTGGCTAGCTATGGTGCTCGCGCTCGCGCAGTGCGCCCACCTCGGCGATCGGCAGCTCGATCGTGAATGTCGAGCCGTGGCCGGGCGCGCTCACGACGTGGATCGTGCCGTGCATCAGCTCGAGCATACGCTGGCTGATTGCCAGGCCCAGCCCGGTTCCGCCGAACCGGCGCGTCAGCTGGTTGTCGACCTGGTGAAACGGCTGGAAGATCCGCTGAAGCTGCTCGGGCGCGATGCCGATGCCAGTATCCTGCACGCTCAGCACCAGGCGCCCGCCGCGCTCTTCGGCCGCCACGCGGATGGTGCCGCGCTCGGTGAACTTCACCGCGTTCGCCAGCACGTTGGTGACGATCTGCTCCAGGCGGCTGCTGTTGGCGCGCACGAGCGGCAGATCGCGCTCGAGCTGCAGCTCAAGCACGAGCGCGCGCGCGCGGATCTGCGGCTGGAGCGCCCCGACAACGCTGGCGATCACGCTGGCCACATCGACGGGGTAGAGGTCGATGCTGAAATGGCCGGCCTCGAGCTTCGAGAAATCGAGGATGTCGTTGATCAGCTGCAGCAGCATCTGGCCGCTGCGGCGGATGTGGCTCAGCGGCTCGAAGGTGCGCTCGGGCAGCGGCCCAAACACGCCCTGGTCGAGCATATCGGCGTAGCCGATGATCGATGTCAGCGGAGTGCGCAGCTCGTGGCTGACGGTTGCGAGAAACGCGGATTTCAGCGCGCTGGCTTCGTTGGCGGCCTCGTACAGCCGCGCGCGCGTGATCGCGTCGCTCACCAGCCGGCCGACGGTCTCGTAGAGCCGCAGGTTCTCGGCCTGGATCGCCAGCGCGGTGGTGTAGCCCATCGCCATCGCGCCTAGCGGCTCGTCGCGCTGGTACAGCGGCACCACCAGCATGGTTTGCAGCCCGAGGTTCGCCATCTCGGCGGCGGTGCGCGTGTCGTGCAGCGCCGGGTCGCTCAGCGCGAGCACGCGGCTGGCGCGCGCGCCCACGATCTCGAAGATAATGCCGAACTCGCTGGCCGACACAGTTGCGTTGGCAAAGCTGGCGACGCCGGGCGCGTCGTCGACCACCACGCGCAGCGCCTGGCCATCGGGCTGGAGCAGGCCGATCATGACCCGATCCCAGTGCATCGCCCGCACAATCTCGCCGGTGATCGCGCGCAGCAGGTCGTCGGTGTAGGCTGCGGCATTGGCCAGGCTGGCGATCTGGCTAAGCAGCGTCAGCTCGGCCAGCCGGCGGTCGAGCTGGCGTTCGATCTGGGCGCGGTCGGTCACGTCGCGCAGCAGTAGCAGCGTGCCCGCGCGGCTGCGGCTGCCGCCGATCGGGCGCAGGCGCGCCTCGACCACATGGCTGCCGGCGTCGGCGCGATACTCGACGGTGGCGCTGGTGGTGCCGGTGGCGCGGTCGGCCTGGTTTAGCAGCGGCACAATCGCGGCGGCCAGCGCCGAGTGGGCGGCAAGCTCGGGCATGCCGCGGCCGAGCCAGGCGTCGGTGCCTACGGCCAGCAGCCGCGCGGCGGCCGGGTTGGCGGCGGCAATCGCGCCGTGGCGGTCGAGCACCACCAAGCCATCGGGCATCTCGTCGACGATCTCCTGCTGAGCGATCGGCGTAAGGTTGAGCAGCTGGTACTGGCGCGTGGCGTAGAACATCAGCGCGCCCGAGGCGGTGAACAAAAACGGCGTGGGGTCGTCGATGGCGCGGATCTGGAAGCCGCCGAGCACGTAGGCGATGTTGCCGACGATCGGGAACAGCGCGGCCAGCAGCACGAACTCGGCCTGGCTGCGGTACAGCAGGCGCGGCTCGCGCAGCGCGTAGATGAAGAAGCCGAGGCCCAGGCCAACGCAGGCGTAGGAGTACAGGAAGTGCAGCCAGAACAGGACGCCGCGCTGCACCGCCAGCGCCACGAATGGCCGGGTTGGGTCGGGCTCGATCCGGCTCCACCACATGTGGTGCCAGCCGTTGGTCAGCACCGCCAGGTAGGCCAGCGCCGGCGGCAGCGTCAGCAAGGCCACGGTCAGGCCGCCGGCGCGGCTCTGGCGCCGGGCGTAGGCCAGCGCGAACAGCAGCCAGCACGGCCCTACCGCCACAATCCCGGCGTACTGCACCTGTGCCCAGAACAGCGCCCAGGCGTGGGTCGGGCTGCCGACGCTGAACGTATGGCACAGCGACCAAAAGGCCACTGCCAGCATGAGCAAGCTGAATGGCCGGGCCTCGGTGGTGCGGCGCTGCCAGCCATAGAGCGCCAGCCCGGCCGAGATGCAGGCGGGAATCAGGTACAGAATGATCGAGGGCAGTGCACTCATATGCGCGACTCAGCTACGGATGGAATCCCATTATACTTGAGCGCGCAAGCCACCCGCGGGCCTTGCTACGAGGGCACTGCACATTCCTGCCGTCAGGTGTACTTGCGGTGGCTGCTGCCCTGGCCTGGCGCCGGGGCGCTCGGCGCGGCCTGGCCGGCTGCCCCGCCCAGCAGCTGGCCCAGCAAGTCGCCCAG